>JBARZO010000371.1:0-2550 GCA_049650165.1 Rubrobacteraceae bacterium | reverse complement strand
GACGATCAGGGCAACCACCCCAAATACCTAATCCCAGAAGAGACTGATACCCTCCAGCGGGATTCCCCCGAGCGGCGTGAAGAGCAGCAGAACGGTGTTCAAAGAAACTATCGCGCAGATACCGACGCCGATACCCGCCAACAACCGCCACACGCCGAAAACTCCTCTTTGTAGCCGTACAGAGCTTGTTACTATTTTAGCATAACCGGGGTGCGCTAGACGCTTTCGATGGTCTCTTCGATGGACGTGTCGCCAGAGAGTATTTCGATGGTCTTGCCGTGGGTATTCTCGGCTTCGAGGGTGGCGGCGAAGGCGCGGGCGACGTCCTCGCGGGTTATCTCTCCGTATTGTCCCAGAGACTCCGCCGCGACGATGGTTCCCGTACCGGCGTCGTCGGTGAGGCGTCCGGGCCGGATGATCGTGTAGTCGAGGGTGCTGTTTCGGAGGCGTGCGTCGGCTTCGCCTTTGGCCCTCATGTACGGCTGCATCTTCTCGTCCCGGCTCTCCGGGTCGTCGGCGCCCATTGTACTGAGCATCAGGTAGCGGCGGGCGCCGTGCTTTTCGGCGGCTTCTATGAGCTTTATGGCCCCGTCGCGATCCATAGTTTCTTTACGCTCGTTGCCGCTACCGGGACCGGCCCCGGCGGCGAAGATTACGGCGTCGCAGCCTACGACGACTTCCCCGATCTTGCCGTCCGCATTGTCCTGTTCGAGGTCCGCCAGCACCGGCTCTGCGCCATCTGATTCAACGTTCTGCATCTGGTCTTCCTTGCGGATCAGACCACGCACCTCGTGGCCGTTCTCGACCAGCATCCTTACCAACTGCCGGGCTGTCTGCCCGTTCGCGCCTGCTACGAGTACCTTCATCGTAAGTCACCTTTCTGTGGGTTCCTTCCAGGGTAGTCTAACCTCCAGAAAGACTCGCAAAGCCGTAAAGTCCGGGAGGATACAGGAATTTTCATCGAACGCTAATACAATATTCCCGTCATAACCAACGGAGTGCGCCAGGACGGAGGACGGATGGCCTTCGAGATAAGGTTCATAGATCAGGGTCCCGTGTACGGCGGATCTGACCCGGTCGCCTGTCGCTTCACGGACGACGAATGGTGGAACCTCTTGTCGCTGGCCCACGAGTGCGGCTTCGACCCAAGCGAAGAGTACGCCCCGCTCGTGTACCCCGAGAGCGTGGGCGAAACCAACGCGCTGGACAGCAAGCTCTCCAGCGGACTGTACATAGGCGTGAGCGCGGTCCTAAACCAGGACACCCTGCCCTTCGCCACCACCTGGGAGTCGGATGACGGCAGGCTCCACTTCCGCTGGGCAAACGCGCCCGATTACGTCCGGGACCAAAAGCCCGGGCAGACCGAGAATTCCGGCCCGGACTTCGCCCTGGACAAAAAGGAGCTTCGGCGGCTAATGGAATGCCTGCGCAAAGACCAGGTACTCGTGGCGCGAATAGACAACGCGTAAACGCACTGAGGCTTCGAGCGGGTCATTCTCCGTCGCTTGAGGCTTTTGTTTCTCTAGCGTCTCATCATGCGCGCGGGGTCGCTGTGCCCCAGGGCTATCGTTATGAGGCTGCTCCAGGGGAAAAACGAAGTCTTGTCGTCGGCGGACACGCAAATCCCCTGCTCGCCCACCTCGTCCAACGTGCAGTCGAGCCAGCGCGGCACGTCGGCGTCCGCGTACCGGACGTTTACCTCCTGCCCGATCCACGCTTCCGGCACCGATGCTTTCTCTGCCATGCCGCCTCCGCTGCTCGCCCGATATTACCGGGCACATTCTAACGCCGGATGATGCGCAACATCGCTACTCCTGTTATGGCGGAGAAGACCAGCGCCCCGCTGGCCCCGAACACGGCGTAGCCGCGTTCGACGTCCACGCCTACGGCCCACGTAACGGTCCAACCGATAGGCCACGCCACCATCACTGCTATCGGCCAGAAGATCGCGCCCTCCGAGAGCCGCCGGATTGCCGTCCATTGTGAAAGTCCTACCGCCACACCCGCCACTATCCCGGTGACGAGCAGACTGCCTATGACCGTACCCGCGCCGGTCAGTGCGGCGCCAACGCCGTCGCCCGCCGCGAGACCGAGTGCGGTAGAAACAATCCACGCGGGGCCGACCCTCACCCGTCCTCGCAGCGCCAGCCACTGTGCCGTCCCGATGACTGCACCCGCCAGTGCTCCGGCGAACGCGCCAGAGATAACTCCCTCTACAGAGCCCACGATTAAGATCGCCGCGAGACCTCCCAGCGGGAAACCTAGAAAAGAAAGCATCCACAGTACGAAGAACCGCCCGCTGCTCATAGCCGTTCCCCACCCAGACCAGCCTGATAGGCTTCTCTGGCTCCCTCGCCGGTCAGGTACGGCGCCAGGACCTGCATCATCAGCCCGACGCCTTCACGCCTGAGATCCCTCTCGCGCTCCCCGTCGTTTATCTCGGCGGCCGGCAGCCAGAACTCGGCGACCAACATGAGGACCTTCGCCAGCCGGGGCACCGAGCCCGGGTCTTCCATCTCTTCGATCACCCCCGCCTCGATGAAGCTGTGG
>JBARZO010000370.1:0-6287 GCA_049650165.1 Rubrobacteraceae bacterium | reverse complement strand
GCTACGAAGTGCTGGATAACGCACCCAGACTACGCGGCGTCAACTGGAACCCGGTTGTCGGAGACGAGGACCAGGATCAGGTTTCTACGCTGGCAAAGGTCTGCACCGACGATCTGCTCTCGGCCTTCGGGCTCGGCGAATTGCGTTACGGTCGCCTACCGCTAGAGCTGTTGTCCAGCATACCAACGAGGCGTCTGGCGCTGCAGATCGCCACCTACGACCGCCTCGTGGGCGAGGCGGGGCTGGCGGCTGGCGGAACCTGGGCCATGAAGCGGATGTCCCGGCACGCTGCGGTGGAAGGCCTGGATTCGTTGCCGGAACACGGTCCGGTGCTGTTCGTCTCCAACCATCCGGGACTGGCCGACGCCGTTGCCCTGTTCGCCGCGATACCGAGGCCGGACCTGCGCATCGTGGCGGCGGAACGTCCATTTCTCTCAGCCCTGCCGAACACCTCACGCTACCTGCTTACCATCAACGAAAAATCACCGGAGCGCCTCGCTCTCGTGCGCCAGGCCAACCGGCATCTGAAACGCGGGGGCGCGATGCTGACCTTCCCGGGAGGCCGTATCGAGCCGGACCCGGCGGTCCTACCCGGTGCGGACGCCGCCCTTGAAGACTGGTCTTCGAGCGTGGAGTTCTTCGCACGCCTTGAACCAAATCTCGTGGTAGTGCCGGTGGCGGTGAGCGGTGTCATCTCGACCGCGGCACTGCGCAATCCACTCGTCTTCCTGCGCCGCCGCAAAGAGGATCAGCGGTGGCTGGCGGCCACGATCCAGATGCTCGTACCCCGTATGCGCGACGTAACTACCCGGGTGACGTTCGGCGAACCCATCCGCGCCAGGGATTCGGGGACACTCGTTGGCCCTGCTGTGTTGCAAGAGATGAGACGCCTGATCCACGACCACGAAGCCTGCCGGTGATCTGGGCTCGAAAGCAAAGCTCACCGCTAGTCTTCCTTTTCATCACGGTCTTCGTGGATATGGTGGGTTACGGGATCTTGATACCGCTCCTTCCCTTCTATGCCCGCGAGTATTCGTCGACCGCCGTTCTGGTCGGCGTCCTGGGATCTCTCTACGCGGCGATGCAGTTCTTTGGCGGGCCGGTGCTCGGCGGGCTCTCGGATCGCGTAGGTCGCCGTCCCGTGCTGCTGTTCTGTCTCTTCGGGGCCTCGATAGCCTACCTACTGCTCGGGCTGGCTGACACGCTTTCAGTGCTGATACTGGCCGTTCTTCTGGCCGGCGGCGCAGGAGCAACCCTGGCTACGGCCCAAGCGTACATCGCCGACAGCACCAGCCCCGAGGACCGGGCCAAAGGGCTGGGTTTGATCGGGGCCGCCTTCGGTCTCGGCCTGATCACCGGCCCCGCAGCCGGCGGCCTCCTGAGCCTCCACACTCTAAGCACCCCGGCCTTCGCCGCCTCCGCAGTCGCCTTTTCCAACGTGCTCTTCGGCTTCTTCGTACTGCCGGAGTCGCTACCCCATACCCGCCGAACAAAGACGCCGCTGATCCGACTGAACCCGGTCTCACAGCTAAGAGGCGTGCTGAGCCTGGACAAGATCCGGCCACTGTTGCTCGTAGTCTTCTTGCTGAACCTCTCTTTCGCCGGGTTGTTGACGAACTTCCCACTCTTCAGCAACGTCCGCTTCGGGTGGGACGCGACATCCAACGCCTTTTTCTTCGCGTTCGTCGGCGTGTGTGCCGTGCTGACGCAGGGCCTCCTGATCGGCTACCTACAGCCCCGCCTCGGCGAGTGGCGGCTGGTGCTCGGCGGCCTCTTTCTTACGGCTGCGAACCTGGGCCTCATTGCGCTCGTACCTTACGGGCTATTGCTGTATCCGGTCGTAGGGATTTTGGCGGTTGGGGTCGGGCTCACAATCCCGTCGGTAACCGCACTCATTTCGCGTAATGTCCCGGAGGACTCTCAAGGCAAGGTCATGGGCGGCATCCAGGCAATCCTGAGCTTGACCCTGATCCTCGGCCCGCTCATTGCGGGAACGTCCTTCGACTACATCGGCTTACCAGCCCCGTACTGGATCGGGAGCCTGCTCGCGGCAGCGGCGCTGCTGGTTGCCGCACGGACGCTGCTACCAGGCCACAAGGCCACCGAATATTCAGCCGTGTACAACGAGGAACCAGGAGCGTGAACTATGTCTTCTCCCCGTAACTCCACAAACGATGCGCTACAACTCGGGGTCATACTACTCACAATTGGAACGGCTCTGATCCACCTGCAACTCAACTTTCCCGATCCCGTTTTCATCCTGAACGGCCTCGGATACCTGGCGCTGCTGGCCGCACTTTACCTACCTTTCCCCCAGTTAGAAGGCCGCCGGTACACCATAAGGTGGGCGCTCATCGGATTTACGGCAGTTACGATCTTTCTCTGGATACTATTTGGGGCACGCACTCCCATTGGCTACATAGATAAATTGATAGAAGCAGCCCTGATCGCGCTTCTACTCCTGGAGTCTCGCCGGAGCGGCTAAGCCACCCACCGCCAGGTCGTAAACAGCGCCGTCAGCACAACACCGCCTCCAGCGCTAACTACAAGCCAGACCACCAGCGCCGGTCGTCTGCGAGATAGAAGATGTCCGAGCACGAGGAATAGCGGAAAGACCCCCAGCATGAAGCGGGGCAAGCTCATCAGAGGAAACAGCGGACTCGGGGTAAGGATCGGCAACAGCATTATAAAGAACGTATAGAGGAACAACCCCGGCGGCAACACGACAAACCCCACGCCCAGGAGCACGAGCAGCAGCACGAGAAATAGGAGGTTCAATGTATTCGAAGCTTCGAGCGACGGGGCCGAGGACGAACTCAGGAATAACGCCACTGGTCTCAGAAAGTACCCTGCCCCATCCACGGCGGTCTGCCAGGCTTGCTGAAGGGTGGCGACGGGACTAACGAACGTCCGGCCCCAGTATTCTTCCTGTTGGCGGGCGGAGATCATCGGGTCTCCGAACCGTCCGGCCAGAAATATGCCGTACGCAAGAAGTCCTACCGGCACCAGAAAGATACCAGCCAATCCACCGGAACCGAATTCCCGGCGATTGCGATACCACTCGACTAATAGCGGGATCAGGAGCAACAATCCCAGGTTACGGGTGGCGGCAGCCAGGGCGCCCAGCAAACCCGCGAACAATAAATCCCGTCGGGTGTACAACGCCCACACGCTGCCGGTCGTGAACATCAAGAACAACGCCTCCGTGTAGACGGCGTTCAGAAAAAACGCCGTCGGGAAGAAAGCCAGGACCAGCACGGACGTCCGGGCGACGTCGGTATTGTAGAGACGCTCCGCTATGCCGTAGAGGAAGTAGAGGGTAAAGAGGGTTGCTAGTAGTGAGATCAAGACTCCCCAAAGCGCCGGCCCGCCACCCAAAACAGTCCCGAGCCGCACCAACATCGGATACAACGGAAAGAAAGCCGTCGAAGCCGGGGCTCCCGCCCCGTAGCCTTCCATCGCTATCTGCGCGTACCAGGCCCCATCCCAGTGAGCCCAGTAACCAAGAAAACCTGGTGGCTCCAGCGGGCTGCCGGCAGGCTCGGCTTCTGGCAAGAAAATCCGGGCCAGGGCTCCAGTACCGAGAAAGAGCAGGCGCGAGGCGATGAAAACCGCGAGTACGAACGGCCAAGCGGAGGCGGGTTTGCCCCTAGTAGCGGAGGTTCGGGCCACGAGCTATCGCCCACCAGGCTCCGCTGAAGGCGAGGACGGCGAGCAGGACTACGACGGCGAGCGCCGGGTAAGGGTTGAGATCCGAGGTCTGGAGCGTGGCGTAACGGGCGGCGTCTACAGTGTGGAAGATCGGGTTGAACAGCGTCGCCGTCCGCAAGACCGGCGGCAGCATGTCCACCGAGTAGAAAACCCCGCCCAGGAAAGCCAGCGGCTGTATCACCACGTTGGTCAAGAGCGAGATATGGTCTATCCGGGTCGCCAGGGCACCCACGGCGGTTCCAATGGACGAGAAGATAAAGGAAGTGAGAACGCCGATCAGGAGCAGCAGCAACGGGTGAGCGATCTTGACCCCGATAAACGGCGCACCCACCAGGAATACTCCGGCCCCGATCACCAAACCGCGCAACGTGCCGCCCAAAGCATAAGCCAGAGCAATCTGAACGTTGCTCATCGGGCTGATAAGCACTTCGTCTATGTAGCGCTCGCGCTTTGCGTCGAAGACCGACCACGAAGAGTTCATGTGTGCCCCGGTAACGAGGTTCATGAACGCGATGCCCGGCAGAATGAACTCTAGGTACGGTACGCCCTCCACTTGCTTTATACGGGAACCGAGGGCGAGTCCAAACACCACCAAGTATAGAAGTGAGGTCAAAAGCGTTGGGACCACGGTCTGCATCCAGACGCGGGCGAAGCGCAGGATCTCCCGCGAGAGAAGCGTCCTGAATCCTCTATCAGCCAACATTGCGGCCCACCACCTTTAGGTACACGTCCTCGATTCTGGAGACCCCGTACCGTTCTTTCAAGCCCACGCTCGTGTCCTGGGCGGCGACGCGCCCGTCGTTGATCAGGGCGATCTCATCGCACAACTCCTCAGCTTCCTCCAGGTAGTGCGTGGTGAGCAGGATGGTCAGCCCGCCGCGGTTCAGCTCCCGGATGTACTCCCAAAGCCGGTAGCGCAGCTCTATATCCACCCCGGCCGTAGGCTCGTCGAGGAATAACACGTCGGGATCATGCATTAGGGCGCGGGCAAAGAGTACCCGCCGCTTCATGCCGCCGGAGAGCGTGTTTACCCGCTGCTTGCGCTTCCCGACGAGGTCGAAGCGCTCCAGCAATTCTTCGGAGCGTTCGCGGGCTTTTTTCTTGGGCACGCCGTAGTAACCGGCATGGTAGAGCATCGTCTCCTGGACGGTCAGAAACTTGTCCAGGTTTATCTCCTGAGGGGAAACCCCGATCATGGCCCGCGCCTCCCGAAACTCCTCGTAGGCGTTCCTGCCGAAGACCTCGACGTTTCCGGAGTCGGGGCGCACCAGGCTCACGATGCTATTTATGAGCGTCGTCTTGCCCGCGCCGTTGGGGCCGAGCAGCCCAAAGAAACTGCCGGGTTCTATGTCGAGCGAAACCCCGTCGAGCGCCACGAGGCCGCCCTTGTAGGTCTTGCGTAGATTCTCTACCCTGAGCGCCGGCGTCCGCCCGTTACGCGACGGACTCACGAACCCAACACCTCCAACGCGGCCTTCTCGCCCGAGAGCATGGAGCCGTTTATCGAGGAGTCTTCGGTGTAATCCCCGGCGAGAACGAGCCCCGGTGTTGCCGTCCGGTTTGCGGGCAACTGCTCGTGCGTTCCCGGCGGCTGGGCAAACTGGGCAAAGGGTATACGATAGATGGCGAGCGGGCGGAGGTCGGCGTGCGGATACCACTCGCTTATTTCCTCTACGCCTTTGCGATAAAGTTCCTCGTCCGGTCGATCCAGGCCGCCCAGCGCTACGGCGCAAACAAGTCCCTGATCCTCTGGAGCATAAGAAGCAGAAATATTGCTTATCTGTACGACGTTGTTCAAAAATCCTCCGTCATCAGCGTTGAGTAAAATCTTCTTCTCGTTGTTCAAACCGGCGGTGGCGTAATAAATGCACGCCTGCCCAACCGAGTCCCGGGGAACGTCTTCGCCGGTAAGACCGCCCGCAGCCGGGGCGTCAGTTGCAACTACCACTGCGTCTGCCTCGTACTCGTCCCCTCCAACCCGAACGCCCGGCACGCGACCGTCTTCGTAGAGAAGCTCTTCTACGGGGCTTTTCAACTCTACCGCGTCTTCTGGTAGATGCGAGGCGAGTTGGCGTGGGATCTCCCTCATCCCCCGCGCTGGAACGACCGTCTGTCCCGTCGAGAGCATCCCGAACGTAAACCGGAGAACGCGCGAGGAAGTTGTCAGCGACCGATCCAGGAAAATGCCCCCGTAGAACGGACGGAAAAAGTTATCTATAAATCGTTCTGAAAATCCTTGCTCCCTTAAATACTCAAGGCTCGTGGAATCTCCGTTCGCTGCCTCTCCAGCGGCCCGAGCCTCGCCGGGGATATTCTCCGCGGCGAGCTTCAGGGTGCGAATTTTGTCTCCAAAGGTGGCTACGTCGGAGAACATGGATGGGACGATGGCGCCGGGATCTCTTATGGGATCTGAAAGTATGCTCTTCTCGCGGCCCCGAACGACCACGGCACCGGGGTCGAAAGCCCGGAGATCCAGCTTCGCATGGTCGAGGTGACTCCGGGACGCCGGGTAGGCGGTGAAATACACCTGGAAGCCCCGGTCGAGCAGAAAGCCGTCCTGTTCGTCGGTGCGAACC
>JBARZO010000369.1:0-2021 GCA_049650165.1 Rubrobacteraceae bacterium | reverse complement strand
CTCCGTAAATTCTTCAGCGCATAATCCGAGCGTAGCCCAGGGTGTCAAGGACGCGCTCGAATCTGACGGTGAAGAATGCCCGCTGCAGCTCCTCCGGACGATGCCTCAAACGAGTGACCCATCCGAGCACGGCTGCGAGGCTATGACGGCCATCTTCTCTGAACTGGTGCGCCCAGTGGTTCTGCTTGCTGTAGTCACAGAGAAATTGATCATGAACCCTCACTATCTCTTCCCAGCTCCCTACCTTTGCGAAGTGCCAGTCAGCCATCTTTCTCTGGATATTGAAGGTGGTTTCGGAGTAGTTCTGCCAGGGCTTGCCCTTCTGGATCTCGTACTTGATGATCCCTAAAGCCTCGTAGATTACATGCGCCCGGTTCGAGATGAAGATTGCGCCAGAGTCAGTAACCAGGGCCTCAGGCGGACCGTACCGCGAAACCGCGGAGTGCAGTACGGAGAGAAAGGCGGTGAGATCCTGGCTGCGGGAGATCGAGCTTGCCAAAAGAGCGCGGCTGTAGTTGTCCAGTATGGAGATCACGTACACTCTGCCACCCAGCTTGTGTTTCTTAATGCACCGAACGTCAGCACTCCAATATTGGTGATGACGCCTTGCGGCGAAAGGCATCTCTTTCTTCTGGTAGGGACTTCGTTTCGGTTTGTCCATGCCATGAACCCGGCGGTTTAGGGCAAGGATGTTGCCTACAGTTCTGCGTCTTGTGTCTATGCCTCTGCGCACCAACTCGGCGTGGATACGAAACTCCCCGAGCTCCGGGTTCTCCTGAAGGCGGCGCACCATTTCGATGGTGGCGAGGTCCACTTTCCTTACGCCCGATGGCCCGCCCCATGGCTTATCTTGAAGCCCTTCTTCACCTTCGGAGAACCAACGGTCCAAAACCCGGTAGACGGTCGACCGGCTCACCTTTAGATATGAAGCAATAGCTTTCGCACTCCAGCCGTCCAACCTGAGTGCCCCCACTGCTTCCCGCCGTTCTCTGCCATCCTCTATCTCGTGGTAGGGACGGTAGAGTTTGACCATTCGCAAAGGCACCGGCTCTTCGGCCATTATGCGTTTTACCGTATGCTTGCCAAGTTCTCTTCCGGTACGCACGTGGATTATGTTCTTGATCTCGTTGTTGTTGAGGCCGGGGTGCTCGCCTTTCAAAGAAACGATCATCTGGCGGATCTCCGGAGGAAGGACGCGACGTTTGGCCTCTTCTTTGGAGAACAGACTCGGCACGCCCTCCGCGTCGAAGTGCTCAATCTTGTAGTAGAGCATTCGTTCCGAGATACCGACCTCTCTAGCACGTTGAGCAACAGAGCTACCGAAGATAACTGATGGTCGCATTTTCTCGTACTCGACTTGCTCGGGCCATTGCAACAGCGGCTCAAGCTTGGTCCAGTCATCGGTAGGTTCTACACGGCGGCGCCTCATAACTACTTCCCCCTCCATTCCGGCGACGCTGATCAACCCCCGCTCCAATAAAGCTCTCCCCGAGCGAGCATCGCGATTACACGCTTGCTGAAAGAGGAAATATGCCATAGACAGGAGCTTCAGGCGAGTTCTACGGACATTCGACGGTGCTAGAGCTGTTTCTGCAAGGCTCATAGCCCCCATGTGTCCCAGATATTAATGCGAAGTTTGCTACGGATGCTTCTGATATCCTTTCAGCGTCGCGACAGCCATGCTTCGCGCGGCTAGTGAGCAAGTCTGCCGCTTCCCAGTCTGAAGCTGTGACCATTAGTTTGCCTATGGTGACAGCTTCGCCGCCACTGGGCCTTGTACCGCTACTGGCACGGGTGCTGGGACACCCCTCGCCGCCGCTTGAAGGTTGGGCGGTGGCCGCGCTGGCGGTACCGGCTGTATTGGCCGCCGACGCCGTTCACAAGCGATGGCGGAGGCGCTGAGATGGCCGAGTTCTTGCAGAACACTCCCCGAGAGGTTCGCGAAGTTCCTGTAGTCGCGGGAACAAGCCTGGGTTTAGCGGATCCCGCAGGTCTCGTCGCTGGCTCGACCAGCATATAAT
>JBARZO010000368.1:0-1616 GCA_049650165.1 Rubrobacteraceae bacterium | reverse complement strand
TCCAGCTTCACTACTGATATTGTGCTGTTCAAGAGGTTCTGCTGATGGGGGATGCCCTGATCGATGGTTAGAAGGACGTCGAAGCCAGCCGCTTCCATAATCGCCAGGAGTGCGCCGTTCTTCGTACCCTTCCAACCGCGCCGACCTATGTTATCGACCTCAAAGCCTTCACCAAAGAGCCGGTAAAGCCGCCAGTTTAGTTGCTCATCGAGAAGGACGCGGCGCAAGCCCGGCGGTCTCCGCTACAGCCTCCGGCGTCATCTCCAGGTACGCTACAGCCTGCTCGCGGCTAACCGTTGGTATAGCGTCCAAGAAAACCTCAAGGGAGTCGCCAGCGGCGAGATACTCCACTAGTATCTCCACCGGTACACGCGTACCGGCGAACACCAGGGCCCCGTTCATTATTTCCGGGTCGCGGGAGACGATCTTCGTTTGTTGTGTCTGGTTTGCCATCCCTGTGCCTCCTGGGTTCCTAAGCGCCTACTTGTTGAATTGTTTGCTCATCGCACCTTCTAATTATATAGGTGTTGCTTAAAACGCAAAAAGCGTTAGCCTCGATCAGAATCCCATTGTTTCATCAGCGTGTAGCGTGTAATTTTTTCACACCCTTCTCGAAGTGTAGAAGGTCCCGTCTGGGTCGGCCTCCGCGGGGGTTTGTTGTACCAGCATCCGGCAGAGGTCTATGAAGTGCTGCTGGGAGCCCGAGCGTTCTGAAAGCGTGCTCTTGGACCCGCGCTCGGCGAACTGCTGTGGGGTAAGGTTGTTACTAGGTCGGGCCACGATTTGAATGCTACCAGCGGGAGATATCCGCCGCTGCGATCATTTCCTTTACTCTGTCATTACAAAAGATCGCTTAGTAAAGGAGAGTCATGCCCGCATCAGTCGAGAAGATCCACCGGACGCTCGTTACCCTCCTCTATAGTCCCGGGTGTCGTTAGGGTGCCGAGAATGCGTTCGTGGGCTGCACGATGATCTCCTTCTTCTCCTTCTTCAGAAGCCTCGCTCACCGCTTGCACAGGACTACCCAACACGGTGTAGAGATCCTGGGCGCCAACGTAGCATACCAACACCTCGATACCGGTCCCATTCGCCGCAGGCTTTGTTAGTAGCTCCAGATCACCCGTTACCGCACCCGCCTCGGCCGTCATTACCCCGCCATTCGTACTCTGAAAACTCGTGCGAAGTTCTGCCACCTTAGACCTTAGCCTGCCCCGCAAGTGCCAAGCATTTCATTGAGAGCAGCCTTTTCCGCCCTGTTTACGGAGAACCCCCAGGTGCTCTTAATAGAGATCCAGCGCCTCGAATACTCACACCAGTAATCCTCATTCGGTGGTTTCCAGGCCTCCGGTCCCTTGTCGCCCTTTTCTTGATTGGCCCCGTCATCAGTACTTAGAAGCACGCCGGGATCGTTGGCGTAGGCTTCCCGGTCCGCAGTCGACCAGGCAGAGGCTCCTGATCTCCAGGCGTTAGCCAAAGGGACTATGTGATCTATGTCCACATCCGATGAGTCCGTGAGTGTGGCGCCGGTATACGGACCTACCCACTCGCCGGAGACGAAAGAGCAGTCTTCGTCTATCCGCACGTTGTGGCCGGCACGGATCAGGGCATCGTCTCGC
>JBARZO010000367.1:0-3321 GCA_049650165.1 Rubrobacteraceae bacterium | reverse complement strand
ACCTGGGAGGCCATCTCCGTAAGGCCGTAGCTGGTGTAAACAGGTACCCCTCGTGCAACAGCCTCTTTCACAAGGGCCTCCGGCGTCGGTCCTCCGCCGAGTAAGGCCGCTTTGAGATTGCTAGTTTCCGTCCGCGTCTCCAGCAGACGCCGGAGTTGGGTGGCGACCAGTGAAACGTGCGTAACACCAAGCTCCGAAATAGAACGGTCGAGCGGTAAGCCGGGTTCCGGAAGTGCGATCGCCGCCCCGGCGAGCAAACAACGAAAGAGAATCGAAAGTCCCCCGACGTGATAGAGCGGAAGCGAGAGAAGCCACCGATCGCCCGCAGAGAGAGCTATGTTGGCGTTGGACCCGAGCGCACTATAGTAATGGTTCCCGAAAGTGTGCAGCGCCGCTTTCGGGCCGCCCGTACTGCCGGAGGTAAAGACAACGGTGGCGGGTCGCCCGAGCGGAAGATAGGCTGGATGCGCGGTATCTCCATCCTCCCCGCCGAGCAAAGCTTCGGGCAGAATACCGTGAACTTCCGACGAAATCCTTCCGAGAAGTTCCTCGTCCTCTGAAATTAGCACCGAACAGGCAGCCTTGCCGAGCATCCGAGATACGCCCTCCGACGGCAGACGAGTGCTCAGGGGGCAAGAGACGCACCCAGCCCTCAAAAGGGCCAGGAGGAGCACGATGTACCACTCGTCGCCGGGCAGGTAGAGGGCGACCCGCACCCCCGGCCCACAACCTGTTTCCAGGAGTCGCCTCGTTGTAGCCGACACCATCCGGTCCAACTCCACGTAACTAATGGCTCGATGTGCGCTTACGATGGCGGTTGCGTCCGGCGCAGCGAGCGCTGCGGCCCGTAGCGGACAGAGTATTGTTTCCGTTGGATCCTGCACGTCCACTATCTTAGCTTTCAGAGGAGCTCACCACGTCCAGATAGCTCTCTTGCAGGCTGCGCTTGATCCCGGCTATCTCGCGCAAATCTATCCTAGGGGCCGACATGTCAAACGGCGGATAGAGCACGTCTGTCTTCAAACGGCGGTAAGTGTCCAGGCCGGCGGCCACCCTTCCTCCACCGGTGGCGGCGGCGAGTGCCAGTAGTGCCTCGGTGCCAACCCCGGTCTCGTAAGCGGAACTTATAACCGGTGTGATGCCTAATCTGCGGGCTTCCTCTGCCAGGCGCAAAGTCCGTGAGATACCATCTACCAGCGTTGGTTTGATCACCACGGCCCGCGCATAGTCATGACGCCCCAGATCCTCCGGCGACATTCCGACCAGCGACTCATCCAGAGCAACCGGCACCCCGCGGTCCCGGACGAGGTCGGCGAGCCCGGACGGATCCGTGAGCGGCTCTTCTATATATTCGTACTCCACGTCCGCCACAGCTCGCGCAAAATCGACCGCCTCCGCGAAACTCCACGCCCGGTTGGCGTCGAGCCGGAGTGACACAACCTCGCCCAAAACCTCTCTCAAGCCGCGCACCAGCTGCGCGTCCGCTTCTACCTCACGACTCCCAACCTTGAGCTTCACCGCCTCGTAACCCGCGTCTCGCATCCGGCGCCCCTCCACAAGCACCTCATCCGCCGGCCCACTGAGCAGCCCGTTTATCGGCACCGAAGCCACCGGAGAGTGACAGAAAACTTCCGCCAGAGACTTACCTTCAGATGCAGCGTGAAGGTTGTAGATAGCCAGCTCGATCCCGAAGCGGACGGACGACGATAGAACTATCTCGTCCAATTCCTGGCTAAAAGCGCCGTCGTGAGACAACCAATTCCTTGTCAGGTCCCGGCCTATCAAAGACTTTGCTAGTAGGGCCAGTTGACCCGCGCTTTGCTCGATGGTTTCGTCGCTGAAGCCCGGCAACGGTGAAGTCTCTCCCAAGCCGGTTGCGCCGTTCTCTCCTACCAACTCCAGCAGCAGTCCTTCGCGGCACTGAAACTCCCAACCTTTTAGCGTCAGCGGCGCGACGAGGGGCAGACTATAGCGGTAGAGGGTGTAGCCGGTTAGTTTCAGGGGCGATGAGGGAAATCGGAGAAGTCCGGTTTGCGTTTTTCTTTGTAGGCGTCGCGTCCCTCTTGTGCCTCTTCGCTACCGTAGAAAAGGAGGTTTGCGTCGTGGGCGAGTTGCTGGATACCGGCAAATCCGTCCTCGTGGGCGTGGAAGCTCGCTTTTAGCATCCGCAGCGCGAACGGCGAGCGGTCCAGCATCTCCCTGCACCACTGGACGGTCTCGGCCTCTAGATCGTCGAGCGGCACTACTGTGTTGACGAGACCCATTTCCAGCGCCTCTTCAGCGGAGTACATCCGGCAGAGAAACCAGATCTCCTTCGCCTTCTTCGGCCCGACGAGCTGCGTGAGAATGGACGCCCCGAAACCGCCGTCGAAACTACCGACCTTGGGCCCGACCTGCCCGAACTTTGCGTTATCCGCAGCTATGGTCAGGTCGCAGACTACGTGTAGCACGTGGCCTCCACCAACCGCATATCCGGCCACCATCGCCACCACGGGCTTAGGGCAACGCCGGATCTGGACGTGCAAATCCGTGACGTGAAAGCGCCCGACCGACGCGCCGCCGGGTGTGCGTTGTGGATCGTCCGGGTCTTCGAGGTACCCGGCGTCCCCCCGCACCTTCTGGTCGCCACCGGAACAGAAGGCGTCCGGCCCCTCACCGGTCAGGATAATTACCCCGACCTCATTGTCTTCGCGGGCGTCGTCGAGGGCCTGCTGCATCTCTACTACCGTCAGGGGACGGAAGGCGTTGCGAACTTCGGGGCGGTTGATGGTGATCTTCGCGATCCCCTCCGCCTTCTCGTACCTGATGTCGGTGAACTCTGCGGCTGTTTTCCATTCGATGTTAGTCATGGTGTGGATTATAGAGCCGCGACACACACTTGACTGGATGCGAGGCTTTCTAACCGATAATTTTGTCGTAGTCTTCGTGGCTCCCGATCCAGAACCACAGCACCCCGCCTTTGACCTCGACCCCGAGCGCCCTGTACGAAATGCCTACGCGCACCGAGAAGAAACGTCCTACCTGCTTGAAGCGCAAAGATGGGTGCCGGGAATCATTCTTCAGTAACTTGAAGTTCTTATCTGCAAGTTTGCGTACCGGATTTGGCAATTTACGATAGTACTCCCAGAATTCTGGCGAAGCAAAATGTTTCAAAGAGGCGTGGTCTTGCCGGCCTTATGAGCGTTCAATGCTTTGTCCGCCAAGACGTCCAGCTTGCCGGAGAGTGCATCCGATTCGATCTCACGATCCCAGGCATCGGCATCGAACTCGCGAAACCACTCGCGGAACTCGGCGAACTCTTCGGAAGACAACGTGCGAACC
>JBARZO010000366.1:0-1889 GCA_049650165.1 Rubrobacteraceae bacterium | reverse complement strand
GGCGGGCGAGTTCGTCGGCCACGAGAAATCCGACGTTGTGGCGGGTACGTTCGTAGGAGCGACCGGGGTTGCCGAGCCCCACGATAACGGGGGACCGGACCGGCCCCCCGCTCTCTTCACTTTTGTTTGTGGTCTCTCCGGAAGAGGTGTTACTCGTTTCCACCCTCTTCTTCCGAAGAAGCCTCCCCAACTTCCGCACCTTCGGCGCTCCCTTCGTCCGGGTCGTCGGACTCTTCTTCGACGATACCGGCGGCTTCGATCTCCTCGTCGGTGATCTCCGTCGGCGCGGTGATCGTGGCGACTATCTCCTCCGGATCCGAGAGCAACTCTACCCCCGAAGGCATCGTCAAATCGCCGAGAGAAAGATTCTCGTTCATACCGAGGCCCGACACGTCTACCTCGATCTCCTGCGGGATGTTGCCCGGCAGCGACTCGACCTGTATCTCGTAGGCAACCTGTTGCAGAACGCCACCGTCTTCCTCGACGCCCGGAGCCTCGCCGACGACCGAGATCGGGACGGTAACCTCGATCCGCTCGCGCATGTTGACCGGCGCGAAGTCTATGTGCATCAACTGTCCCGAGACCGGGTCCCGCTGCGCGTCCACCACGCGGGCCGTCGCGCTACCGTTCGACGTGGTCAGGTTGTACAGGGCATTGTCCCCGAAATGCTGGAGCGTGTAGTCGACGGTCTTTGTCGGGACCGCGATCGGGATGCTCCCGCCCGCCTCATTGCTCTCACCGTACAACACGGCGGGTACCATGCCCGAAACTCTCAACCGCCGGGAGTCGTTCTTGCCCCGGCCTCCGCGCCGCTCGGCCCGTAAGTCTACGTTATCTGCCATCTCTTACTCCTAATGCTCCTGAAAACTCTCTGACTCTAGAAAAGCTGATTCTCGCCCATAAATACTTCGCTCACCGACGCGTCCGTAAAGACGTTGTTGATGGTACTCGCGAGGATAGGGGCGATAGTCAGCGTCTTTATCTTAGACTGCGGCTCGCCGCTCTTCAAGGGAAGCGTATCCGTTACAACAACTTCCTTTAGGTGCGACTCGTCTATGCGCTCGTACGCCGGGCCCGAGAAAACAGCGTGCGTGCCACAAGCCGAGACCTCCGTCGCGCCCTCCGAGATCAGGCGTTCCGCCGCGTTGCAGAGCGTGCCGGCGGTGTCTATCAGGTCGTCTATCATGATGACGCGGCGTCCCTCCACATCCCCGATGACGTGCGTCACCTCCGACTGCCCGGGACCGCTGCGCTGCTTACGCAAGATGGCCCACGGCAGGTCCAGATGGTCCGCCAGCTTGTTCGCCACCCGCGCCTCCCCGACGTCCGGGGCTACAACCACCGCGTCGTCGGCGCCGCGGAACCCCGCGTCCACGAAGTAGTCTACGAAAGTGTGCATCGCCGTCAAATGGTCTACCGGAAAGCTAAAGAAACCCTCGATCTGGCCGACGTGCAAGTCCATCGTCATCACCCGTTCAGCCCCGGCGGTCCGGATCATGCTCGCCACCAACCGGGCCGTTATGGGCTCGCGGGGCTTTGTCTTCCGGTCCTGCCGGGAGTACGCGTACCAGGGGATGACGGCCGTTATCCGCTTGGCCGAGGCCCGCTTGGCGGCGTCGATCATGATGAGCAGCTCCATGAGATGCTTGTTGACCGGCTCCCCGAGAGACTGGACGATGAACATGTCCGCACCCCGTACGGACTCCAGATACCGAGCATACATCTCGCCGTTCGAGAACTGTTGCAGTTCTACTTCTCCGAGATGCATGTCCAACCTGTCGGCTATGTTCTCCGCGAGGTCCGGGTATCCCCGCCCGGAAAAGAGCATGAGCCGCTTCTCGTTGCTCTGCATCAGGTAGCCGTCTTGCATTCTTTTTAACCCTCCGTCT
>JBARZO010000365.1:0-1815 GCA_049650165.1 Rubrobacteraceae bacterium | reverse complement strand
CGTCACGGTAGAGGTGGACCTGCCCCGCGGCCATGACATCTCCGGGGTGGTGGAAGCGTCGAAACGACTCAAAGAGCGGGGGGCGGACGCCATAGACATCTCCGACGGGGCGCGGGCGCGGCTACGGATCCATCCGGTCGCGGTCGCCAGGCTCGTTCAGGAGCAGGTCGGGATCGAGGTCGTCGCCCACATCTCTTGCCGGGATCGGAACATCATCGGGCTACAGGCTGACCTGCTCTCGGCGACAGCGTTGGACGTAAAGAACATCCTCGCCGTAACCGGAGACCCGGCCCAGATCGGGGACTACCCAGAGGCCACCTCCGTCTTCGACACCGACGCCATAGGGCTCGTCCACATCCTCTCGAAGATGAACCGGGGCGAAGATCTGGGCGGTAACTCCATCGGAGAGCCGCCGGGGTTCCTGATCGGGACGGCCTTTAACCCAACCGCCGAAGACCTCGACGCAGAGATCGTCAAGCTCAAGCGAAAGACAGAAGCGGGGGCCCACGCCTTCTGGACCCAGCCGGTTTTCGAGATCGGGGCGCTGGAGCGAGCTCTCGAAAAACTGGAAACGCGAGACCTGCACCCCAGGCTCCTGCTCGGCCTCATGCCGCTACGCAGCGCCCGGCAGGCGGAGTTCCTGCACCACGAAGTTCCCGGCATAAACATACCGAAAGACGTCCGCGAAAAGCTGGCGGAACTTTCGCCGGAAGAGGCTCCGAAATACGGCGTCGAAGTGGCCCAGAACCTGCTCTCCAAAGCTCAGCCGCTCGTGAACGGCGCATATATCATGCCCCCCTCCAGCGCCCCGGACCTGGCTGGAGATGTGATGGAGGCCGTTAGTGTTTGAGATAGTAAGGATAAGCGATATATCTAAAGGAATATGATGACAAACGTACCCACTTGGGAAGTAGATCTACTTATTGACGCTCCGGTTACGATACGCAGACCCTTCAGGACCAGGGAACCAAAAGGCTTTCGACCCAACGATCCATTCTACAGCGACATCGAAATATCTAGGGCACCTTCGGGTTTACGGACCACCATTACGGCTCGTGCCCTAAATGAGCGACTTGCTCGTGAGGCGGCTGTTTTCTTCTTCGGTCGTGTGCTCGACATACTAGCCTTCAGAATTAACATGCCTTTATTCCTCAGCCTAACCGAGTCCGAGACCCCTCGTAACTCTCGCGTTCGTCAGCCTGTACGCCGGAACATTGAAGATCATGAGATTAAAGATTCTTTTCAAGAAGCAGATCATTTGGCAATAGCAGAACCCCCATTCTTGAAGAGTCTCAGTTGGTACCGTAAAGGTCTCTATACTGAAGATCCTTTTGATAAGTTCTTGGCGCTTTGGATTTCAATAGAGATAGTCGCAGCACAATACTATGGAAGCGTTACATCAATTGACCAAGAAAGAGCTAAAAACGGCTCCAAGAGCCAAATTTGGGAGTGTTTCAAGGCGCTTTGGGGAGAGTGTGACCAATGGCCGATCATACCCGGTAACGACAGATGGATCGATGAAAACTACGAACTCCGCAAGGACATTGCACATGGCATCAGCTCTGTAGACATTGAGAAAGTTGCCCTAGTGCTTGACAAGCTTACAGTGATTCCGCAAGTAGCTCATAGGTTTCTTCAAGATTGGAGGGACAATATTCTCTATAGAGACTTGCAACCAGCTAGTCAAAGATTGCTGCACCCTGATGAGGCTTTCCCATCTCAGAGAGATTAACGGCATGGTGCCAATGTCATAGTAGCTAGCAGCTAGAATAGAGGCTTATGGTTCTGCGTGACACGGTAGCTTCGGATAGAGAG
>JBARZO010000364.1:0-1728 GCA_049650165.1 Rubrobacteraceae bacterium | reverse complement strand
GCATGATGATCACCTCTTCAGACCTGCGCTATGATAACGCTATGGAACAGCGAAAAATTCGCGTTTTAATCGGTAAACCCGGTTTGGACGGTCACGACCGAGGTGCAAAGGTCATCGCCCGCGCCCTCCGCGACGCCGGGATGGAAGTTATCTACACCGGCCTCCACCAGACACCCGAGCAGGTCGTGGAGGCTGCTATCCAGGAAGACGTTGACGCCATCGGCATCTCAATCCTCTCCGGCGCTCACATGACCCTGATCCCGAAGGTCATGGACCTCCTCCGCGAGAACGAAGCCGACGACATCCTGGTCTTCTGTGGTGGCACCATCCCGAAAGGCGACATCCCCAAGCTGGAAGAAGCCGGTGTGGGGGCCGTTTTCACCCCGGGGACGCCTACCAAAGAGGCCGTAGAGTACGTGAGGCAAGCAGTGCCGGCTAGTAGCTGACAAACTGAACGGCTGAAACTCCGACAAGCCACTAACAGGGGAGGAATTTTGGATTTTGTGAAGCTGGAGCGCGGGGACGACGGCATCGTCTTGTTGACGATTGATCGCCAGGAGAAGCTCAACGCTTTGAACCCGCAGGTGACGGAGGAGATCGGGCAGGCCCTTCTGGACGTGGAGCAAGATGGTCCACGCGCGATCATCGTGACCGGCGCGGGAGAGAAGTCCTTCGTCGCCGGGGCGGACATTGGTGAGATGAACAGCATGGAGCCCCTCGAAGCAAAGCGCTTTACGGAGATCGGGCACGCCGCGATGGCACTCCTGGACAAGAGCCCTATACCCACGATAGCCGCCGTTAACGGCTTCGCCCTCGGTGGCGGCTGCGAGTTGGCGCTCGCCTGCGATATCCGGATCGCCGCCGAGAACGCCCTCTTCGGCTTCCCGGAAGTAGGGCTCGGCATCTTGCCCGGCATGGGCGGGACGCAGCGGCTACCGCGCCTCGTCGGGCCGGCCGTCGCCAAAGAACTCATCTTCTCCGCCCGCCGCATAGACGCCGCGGAGGCCAAAGAGATCGGGCTCGTAAACCGCGTCGTCCCCGAAGGTGAAGCGCTCTCCGCCGCCCGTGAGCTGGCCGCGAAGATCGCCGCGAACGGGCCAGTCGCCGTCCGGCACGCCAAGACCGCCGCCAACCGTTCCCTCGACGTGGACCTCATAAGCGGCCTGGAATACGAGGCGGACCAGTTCGCCCTGCTCTTCGCCACGGAAGACGCCCGCGAAGGCATGGGCGCTTTCATGGAGAAGCGCAAGCCACAGTTCGAGGGCCGGTAGTAGTCCACGAAACGAAAATCCGGGTCCGTTACTCCGAGACGGACGCCCAGGGCATCGTCAACAACGCGGCCTACCTCTCCTACTTCGAGGTGGGCCGCGTCGAGTGGCTCCGCGACGCCGGTCTCTCGTACCGGGAGTTGGAAGAACGTGGCTACGGCTTCGTGGTCGTCGAGGCACGGCTCTTCTACAAAAAAGCCACCTACTTCGACGACGAGCTTATCCTGGGTACGGAGCTAGCCGAACTCAAGAAAGCATCTCTGCGCTTCGAGTACACGGTGCTCAGGAATGGTGAGGTTGTATCCACCGGGTATACGCGGCATGGTTGCATAAGCCTTTCGACGGGCCGTCCGAGCCGCATGCCTAAAGAACTTTTCACGAGTTTTTAGAGCACTCTTATCTAATAACTGTCACAACTAGCTGGGCTCGCTCGTCTCATGTGTAGAGAGGCTATTATGAG
>JBARZO010000363.1:0-16471 GCA_049650165.1 Rubrobacteraceae bacterium | reverse complement strand
GCGATTCTAGCATTCACTACAATTTGTCGAAAGCGCCCGCATACTCTAAGCTTATCGCCATGCCAAAAAGACAAGAGTTGATTTTGATCCGACACGGCCAGTCTACGGCGAACGCAGCCGGCGTCTGGCAAGGCCGGTTGGACTTCCCACTATCGGACACCGGTCGGCAGCAGGCATACCATGCTGGCAAAGCACTGGCCGCCACAAGGTTCGACGCGCTGTACGCGAGCCCGCTCTCCCGGGCCTACGAAACGGCGGAAATTATAGCCCGTGAGTCCGGATTCGGCGGCGTGGTAACCGCAGAGCCGGGTCTCGTAGAGCGGGCCGGCGGTTTGCTAGAGGGAACTACTAGAGAAGAACGAGAATCCCGCATCCCCGAACTCATGCAAAAGCTTTCTACCTTACCGGAGGAGGAGCGCTGGTCGGTCGTGGGGGCCGAGACCGACGAGGAGGTGTTGACCCGTTTCACCGCAGCGATGTCAGGGATTCGCACCCGCCACGTCGCCGGTAGCCGGGTAGTCGTAGTTTCGCACGGCGGATCTATGAGGGCTTTCCTCAGATACTTGCTCGGTCAGGAGATCCTTGCTGACTCACGACGGGCGCCGAATGCTTCTATAACCCGCCTCAGCTGGAGACCCGATGGTTCGGACCGGCAACTGATCGAGCTGGCCTCGACGGATCATCTTTCCCAACCAACGAATACGCCACTAGAGTAAGCTCCCCTGAACAGAATACTCCAGGGGAGCTACTTTGTTCTAACTTTTCAGTACTGCAACCAGCTCGGAGAAAGTCTATTTCATGCTCCGCACACTACGGGCGTTCGGTCCCCGATCGTTCTGTCCTACCTCGTACTCTACCTGGTCGTTCGGTTCGAGATCCGAGGGTTTACCTTCTATCTCAGAGTGGTGAACAAAAAGGTCATCCCCGGTCGGCCGCACCAGGAAACCGTAGCCTTTGTCCGGGTCGAACCACTTTACCCGGCCCTGCTCGCGGGAACCATCCTGCGAAGTAGGTGCTTCCTGTGGCGCTGCAGCCTGCGGAGGAGAAGTTTGCGGGGGTGGAGTCTGCGCCTGTGGCACGGGAGCCACAATCGGCATCTGGAAAGATAGGCTCTCTCCGTTTCCGTCCCCCGAGTTTTCTTCGCGGCGGTCTATCTCCAACACTATAGAGTCTTCGGCAACCTTGACCACGACCGATTCTACGTCGGACCAGTGTTCTTTCCAGATGGGATCTTCGGATATCGACGGGTCGAACCACATCCCCCAACCGTCACGCTCCCCGTGGTCGAGAACGCCTTCAAAGAGGCTTTCGGGCTCACTCCGACCTCGTTCCCGACGGTATATGTCGTTGCGGGACCTGAAAGACTGTACCGAAGATGCGCTGGTGCCTAGAGCATCAGCGATCCATTCATCCGCCTTGCCCTCATCGACCCAAGCGCGGATCTCGCTCATGTGCGGTTTTAACGCTATGCGCTTCTTGGAATCTACCATATTAGCCGCCCGTTCCTAGCTACTTGTCTCTCTGAAACCCAGTATAATCGGTATTGTTATTCCCAAATAGATGTTTTGTTAACCTCGCCTACATGCATTCTACCACTTGCCCTGGTCAATAGAAACGTCTTCCTGCCAAGCTACTCTATTCACGGTCGGCGTTGCCCGGCGCGTCTTCAGCCCCACTTTCGGGCGAGGCGGGGGGCACGGCGGACGTTTCCTCTTTTACCCCGGGAGCTTCTTTTGCCTGCGGATCCTGTATCCTGCTCGGTTCTTCGCCTTTCGTGGGATCTTCGCGAGCAACTCTACGCGCTGCCTGATCTTCGCCGCTGGGTTCCGACATGTCTTCGGTTTCTGTCGCCGACTCGTCTTCAGGCTCTTTCAATTCCTGGGGTGGCTCGGGGAAGTCCATCATCCCCTCGCGGGTAAGGTCTTCGAGCAACGCAGCGACTATGGGTGCGGGAAGATCCAAGTGAAGAGCCAGGTTCTCAGCCTGGGACAAAACGTCGTACTCGTCGTTGGCCTTATCGAAGCCTAGCGCTGCCAAGGCGCGCGACACTTCTTCAGTGGGCACGAGGGTATTTCCACCAGCGGCGACGCGGAGGTATTGCACGAGCGGGAGATCGAAGCCCGCCACCACACCGACTACAGGCTCGGTTTCGTAGATGCGACGCCGGATGAAGAGCCGGGTGTCGTGGGAATCAGCCCAGCGCTTGAGCACCTCTCGCTCGTTGACGTAGTTGTACTGGGCGACCCGGTGCTGAAACTGTCCGAGCAGACGACCCGTCATCACCCGAAGATCGTCGTCACCAAAAAACCACTCGTTGCCCTGGACATTCATTATTCCGCTGACTCGCGGGATGGTGAGCTGTTCTTCGTCATCCTCGAATTCGGCCTGGAACTTGCGGACCAATTCTCGGACTTCTTTCAGAGGACGACCACTCTTCACGAGCGCGGTTTCGTAGATCACGAACGCCGCCTCGCCTCGCCCCTGATCTAGCTCGTCCACCCTTCGCGCAGCCTGCTCTACCCGACGATCGTAATCTTCCAGGTTGCGTATCTTCCAGGCAGCTTCATCAGTCCGGTCTATAAGCTCCACCATGTGAACTCCTTGTTGCTCTGTAAACTAGATTTTGTCGCCCTCAATATACAGCATCTCCGCTGCGCCCTGGCCTCCTGGAACGACCGGAGCTGATGCGACCGCTCACCCCGCCGGAACGACCACCGGGTGACAGGCTTGCGAAGTAGGCGCCGAGGAAGAAACACGCGAAGGCGACGCTACCTACGGGGGCAGGATGCCCGAAGGTCAGCAACACCGCCGACAGCGACAGAAAGATCAACGGGGGCAGTGGAGCCCGCCCGGAAGATCCCACCAAAGCCACCAACACGGCGACCACGAGAAAACCCGCAATACCGGGTAAATCATCGTACGAAAACTGGAAAACGGGCAGCAGAAACGTCGCGAGCGCCAGCAAGCCGAAAGCCAGTAGCGGACGAGCCGTGCGGGACAGCAGGATCACCGCCGACATGACAGCCACAAACCACCCGATCTCACCGATGATCTTGAGAAACGCGAAGCTACCGACCTCTGCAGATTCAAACAAGGCCTGCGCCGCCGCCTCAAAGCCGGAGAGCTGCTCCTCCGAGGCATCATTGGCGCTCTTAATGAGGATACCCGGAGCTATCCCGGCTAAGGTATCGAAAGCACCGTAGAACAGAGCAAAAATCCCGGCGGAGATCCCGCAGATCACTGCCCCGGGACCACGAAACCCTTCGACCAACAGGTATATCGCCAGGCCAATCAAACCGAAGAGGACCAACTGCGCCACGTGGACCACGAGCCATCGGTTTACCCCCAACGACAGCGCCTGATAGACCGTAGGCTCCAGGTTTCTCGCGTGGAAGAGTTCGAGCAACACCAAAACCAGCGGCGTGCCGAGCATCACCGCACGCCTCACGTGATATCTCATGCCAAACTCCTGAGACCATAAACTCCCGGAGCAGTCTGCACGAAATGACTGTCGGGATTGTCCCGCACGTCAACCGACAGTCGGGCACGCATTGTATTATGTGGCGTCTTGCCCGAGCTTTTTAGATAGCCGGACTCCAAGGCTATCTCGGTTATGTCCGTATAGTGGAGAGGGTGACCAATCTCCATGAGGACCTCTCGGGCGGCGACTTTGAAGTCCAGTGGGCTTTCCCTTTACCCTACTGCTTCGGGCTGCGCCTCGGGGTAAGCCCCTATGAGGCTGACGTAAGGGCAATGTTCTTCGAGGGCATCGAGAGCTTGCTTTACCCGATCCTCCTCCGGATGCCCCTGGAAGTCCGCGAAAAAGACGTAGGTCCAGGCCCGCTTGCGGCTGGGCCGGCTCTCGATACGGGTCAGGTTGATCCCCGCATCAGAGAACGCCGAGAGCGCGTCCTTCAGAACGCCGGGGCGGTCTTTGACCGAGAACACCGCGCTGGTCTTATCCCGGCCCGTCTTTCCGGCCCAGTTTCGCCCCAGCACGATAAAGCGTGTGGCGTTCGTGCGGGCGTCTTGGATGTTGCGGGCGAGCACGTTCAGGTTGTGCGAACCTGCCGCGAGGATGCTCCCGACCGCCGCCACACCAGGCTCCTCGGCCGCCCGTCGCGCGGCCTCCCCGGTAGATTCGACCTCGTCGAGTCTTACACCGGGTAGCTCGTTGCGCAGCCAGGTCGCAGCCTGGGCGAGGGCCATCGGATGTGAACAAACGGTTTCTATGCTTTTCAGGTCTTCGGTTTTAGAAAGCAGGTTCTGGGAGATTGGCAGGTAGACCTCGCCACAAATCTTGAGTGGGCTGTTCATCAACTCGTCCAGAGTATGCGTCACGGCGCCTTCCATCGAGTTCTCGACCGGGACTACACCGTGCTCGGCTTCGCCGCGTTCAACCCGGGCGAAGACCTCCGCCACGGTGGTCTCCGGCTGTAGCTCCACACTCGTACCGAACGAGCGCTGCGCCGCCTCATGGGTAAAGGTCGTCTCCGGACCTAGGTAGGCTATCTTCAGTTGCGCTTCGAGCGAGATGGAACAAGAGATGATCTCCCGGAAAACTGCTTCCAGGCCTCGTCGGGGGAAATCTCCGTCGCTCAGCTTCTCCAAGCGGTCCATCAACATCCGCTCGCGGTCCGGGGCGTAGGTTTCGAGCCCCTGGTCGTGCTTTATCTCCCCGATGCCCCGCGCCAAGCGCGCCCGACGATCCAGCAGCCGGACGATCTGCTCGTCCACCGCGTCTATCTGCTCCCGGAGCTCTCCCATCCCCTCCGGCTTGCGAGACCCATCCTCAGCGAGCATTACGACACCCCACTGAATTGCAAATGTTCTTCATAGACCCGTTTTCGTAAAACATAGTTAATACAGTCTCCTGTCGGTGGTTTCCCGTCCTTCAGTGTAGGAGGAACGCGCCCGCGTATATGGGGCGTCCCTCCCCGGTAAATCGCCGGGTTGCGTCGGGAAGGATATCTGAGACTGCGGCTAGAGTGTTATGCATGACTGGTGGTAAAAGTATCAGAGAACTGGTCGATATGTCAAAAGACGACTAGTAGAACCGCCACGACGGCGGCAAGGCCGAAGCGATAGTAGGAGAAAGCCCGTAGGCTATGATCCGCAATATAGGAGATAAAGAACTTAATAGCCGCGTATCCTACGACCGCCGAAGAGACGAAGCCGACACCGAATATAAGGGTCTCGAAAGCCGTCATACCCTCGGAGATCACCTCACTCATTTGCAAAGCCCCCGCGCCCCCTATTATCGGGACGCTCATCAAGAACGAGAACCGGGCAGCTTCTTCTCTACGAAGCCCCAAAAAGAGCCCGAGCGTGATGGTCGCCCCAGACCGCGAGACCCCCGGCACGAGCGCAGCGGCCTGGGCAACGCCGATACCAATCGCCTCCCGGAACCCCAGCTTCGAAGCCCGACGATTTTTCTTTCCCATGATTTCGGCCACTATAAAAAGTACCCCCACGAGTACCAAGTTAAAGACGACCACCCACGGCAGTCGGGTGCGCGTCTCGATAAATCCCTCGAAGAGAAAGCCGATCAGGGCCGCCGGAACGGTCGCCGCCAGTATGAGGTAGGCGAGGCGTTGGTCCGGGTTGGACATATTACGGTGGCCCGTGAACGAGCGTACGAAAGCGTAGGCCATTCGCACCAGATCGCGCCAGAAGAACGTCACCACCGCGAGCAGCGTTCCCATGTGAAGCGCCACGTCGAAAGAGAGTCCGAAGCGCTCCGGGTCGAGACCTAGAAAGTATTGCCCCAACACCAGATGGCCGGAGCTAGAGACCGGCAGGAACTCCGTGAGTCCCTGCACAATTCCAAGAAATATTGCCTCGATCAGCTCCAGCACGCGCGTACTATGACAGAATGCCGCGGCGGCGGCTAGGGATAGGCGATCTCCGTGAGGGCGCGGGAGTCTTTGAGCGTTATACGACCGCCCTCTATCTCAATGATCTCGCGGTTCCGCATCTCGTTTAGTACTTTGGTGACCGACTCACGGGTCGAGGCCACCATCGCGGCCAGATCCTGATGGGTCAATCGCAGACCTATTGCGATGTCGCTGCCGTTACTCTCACCAAATTTTTGGGCCAGAATGGGCAACAAGTTCGCGAGCCTCACCTCGGTTTCCCGGGGCAGAAGACACTTCACCAACTCCTCATACTGTACGAGCCGGAGCTCCAGCAGTGTCATCATCTTGAAAGCAACGCGGGGATCCTGCCGCACGGCCCTTTCGACAAAGACCTTGGGAACCTTCGTCACGGTGCATTCCGTGACGGCCTCGGCGTAGGCCCGCTGTTTGGTCTCACCCGCGAAAGCAATGTGGCCGAAAATATCCCAGTCTTTCAGCAGGCGAAGGGTGGCCTCTTTGCTCCCGGAGTAGGGACGGAAAAGTTTCAGAACGCCGGAAACTACAACGTACAGCGCGTCGCCGTACTCCCCCTCACGGTAGATGGCGTCGCCCGGGCCGTAGACCCGGTCGGCGGTGGCGATGCCCATATCGGACAGCATGTCCAGCAGATCCCGGCACTCCCGCTCTTGCAACTCCGTATATTCAGATAAGGAGTAATCCATGCTCATTTTCTCGCCCCCGCAATGCTGTAGATCTCGTTTATCTCGAAAACCTTTGCGATAAGAGTCCGCTACATCTTGCTACATTGTACATTACGATCTTAGAAAACTCCTTCGCCCCGATAGGAGCAACCGACGACAGCAAGCCTCCGGTAGGGTAGAATGTCGGTAAGTTATCTGCAGCTAGGAGGCAATTTGAGGGAAAGATTCGCATTTGGGGTTTTGGTTATGATCATGATCTTCCTCTTCGCCTTCGTCTTTGCCGTACTGGGTCGGGGTGAATACGACCCTACTACAGTAGAAGAAAGCTCTGCCCCACCGGCAATGATTTCTCAGACGTTTTCCTGAGACGGGCTAAGCGTTTTCCACTGCCTCGGGCCGACGCTCGATAGATACTTCGTAGGTGGTCATCTTGGGATGACCGGCTAGCAACTCTCCAGTCCCACCCCGTCCATGAGCTTTCTTGAACTCCTCGCTGTGGACCCAGGACTGAAAAGCCTCACGGTCTTCCCACCACGTTACGACGAGCACTTCAGTTTCGTCCTCGGATTTCAGGACTTCCATGGAGACAAAACCCGGGAAATCCTGCACGTTTCCGCGACTCTCTGCAAAACGCTCGACGATCTGATCTGCCGCGCCGGCTTTAACGGGCAGGCTGTTCGTTATTGCTATCATTGATCCCCTTTTAATTAGTCCTACCGGGCGACTACTATGCCGCTTCCACCGACCCGTTTAGCCATGCTCATAGCTCTGAGCGTCTGCTGCACCAAGCTATCAGCATCTGAGCCGTGCGCCGGGTACTCCGCCACTCCAACGTCTACCTCGAAACCGAGATCCTCTGCGGCCAACCGCTCCAGCACACCCTCAGAAACCCGGTAAGCGCTCTCGCTAGCCAATCCAGGCAGGAGCGCACAGACCTCATCGTCCCCGAAACGGGCACAGATGGCTGCTTCAGGTACGGAAGCGGCGACGGCTTCGGCGAGCTTCTTCAAGGCGTTTCGTGCCTGTTCTATCTCGCCCTCGGCCACCGTATCGGAGAAGTCTGCTATACCGAATACGGCGAGTGAAAATTGCTCGTACGACTCCATAGCCTGTGGTAGAAGCGCCCGATTGAACCTTTCTCGGTCCGGTAGCCCGGTCAAGAGATCCGTAGCGGCAGCCTTTCCTAAGGCCTCCTGCATATCCTCGCGCACGGTAGCCTCGAATGCTTCCAGTCCAGCTTCCGTAACCCAGTCGGAGGCCGCGAGCAGCTTGGTAAAAAAGTGGGCGACCTCCGCCCCGTCGAGCTTGGATAGGTCTATGTTGCTCTCAGCCGAGCGCCACACAGAACGTCGTAGGACGGCGAAATCCTCGATAACGCCTACAGCGTCCCGGTCCAACTCGTGCTGACAGCCGGAGATCTCCCTCACCAGCGAACGAATCCTACCTCCCTGGCTGAAAGTCTCGACGGAATCCGGGCTCCGCAGGAAATCTACAAACACGCTTATCAAACGCTCCATGCAGGTCGTCAAACGAGCGGCTGCTTCGTCCTCCGCGTCATAGAGTCTGCTACGTCTCCAGAGGGTCAGTATCTCAGGGATCTTGTTCTGGATCTCCGCCGGTATACGAGAAGCGCTTTCCACACTCCCAGTATACCCGTTGGCCCGAGGGTTGATCCATCCAACCTACCCACTGCGTATTTAATATCGTGTCTTACCGGAGATCAGAAAGGACCCGAACAACAAAAAGTCCTCCATATCCGAAACTTACCGTGTCATTGTGCGTATAAGTGTTTACGTGAAGAAAAGTGTTTCGAAAGAGGGCGAAAGAGGGTAAAATCAAGATTAGTTTTTAAAATTGATTTTGGGTAGGTCTGTATAGGATCTTATTATCAGGAGGACGGTGTGGCGAAGAAAGCGGAAAAGCAGCCGGACAACAAGATAGCGAGAGAGACGGAGACCCCGGAGCTTCTCGCGAAATATCTGGCGCACATAGGCCAGGGAAACTTGCTCACGCACGATGAAGAGATAGATCTTTCTAATCGGGCGAAAGAAGGCGATCAGCGGGCGCGGCAGCATCTGATCGAGAAGAACCTGCGGCTCGTCGTGAGCGTGGCGAAAAAGTATCGCGGGTACGGGCTGCCGTTCGAGGATCTTATCCAGGAGGGCAACATCGGCCTGATGAAGGCAGTAGAGAAGTTCGATCCGGCCCGCGGCTTCCGATTCTCTACGTACGCCACCTGGTGGATTCGCCAGGCTGTACAGCGGGCCGTAGCCGATAAGGGACGTACAATAAGGGTTCCGGTCCACATGACGGAGAAGATCAGGAAAGTCAGCCGAGCCTACAACGAAATCTCTGTGGAACGCGAGAAGGAGCCTTCAGAGGAGGAAGTCGCTGAACGCCTGGGATGGAGCCTGGAAGAGGTACGCCTCACAATGGGCGCCATGCCGGACGCCACGAGCCTGGATCAGCCGGTCTCCACCGACGAGACATCTTCACAACTCGGGGATTTCATCGAGGACGACAAGGTCTCCGACACGCCAAACACGGTCATGAAGGAGATGGAAACCGTACAGCTCAAGGAGGCCATCGAGCGCCTGCCGGAGCGCGCCCGCTACGTGCTGGTCCGTCGCTACGGCCTGGACGACCAGGACCCCGCCACGCTCGCCGAGCTCGGCGATGAGTTGGACATCTCCCGCGAGCGGGTTCGCCAACTTCAGCGCGAAGCCGAGCGCATCCTCAAGGGTGGTGAGTACGGTCGCGTACTCCGCGACGCCGTCGCTTAGAGCCGGGTAAATCCATTCTCCAGAGCCGGGCTTTCAGTAGTCCGGCTCTTTCTATTCGCAGCCTTCCTGGCGGCGATCTGTTAGCCTCTAAAAGCTTTGAAGAGAAGACGAAACTTCACTTTCTGGATCTCTCTGACGGCTTTCGCGGTCTTCTCTGCGTTAGCCGGCCTGAGGCTGCTCTACGGCTTTGATTTGTGGACGCTGGACGCTTCTCAGACCTGGACCACCATCGCCTTCGACCGCATCGGAGGGCTATTCTCTACTCTCGGAGGCATCGAAGTTACGGTGCCGGCGTTCGCCGTGTTGGTAATCTGGCTATTTGTGACGAACCGTCGAACACTCGCCATCCGGCTCTCGGCTGCTATGCTCGTAACGAGCCTCGTGGAACTGGCGATGAAGATGTGGCTGCCCCAAGTACCGATGCCGGAGGATGCCGCGCGTACAACGGGCTTCTCGCCGGTCTTGGACGTACCGTACTCCTATCCCTATCCCAGCGGCCACATGCTCCGGTCGATGCTCCTGTTCGGGGCCATCTTTCTGCTCTGGAGTAGCAAAGTCGCCCGCGCGCTCATTGTTTTGGCGGTCGCTGGAATGGCGTTGAGCCGGGTCTACCTCGGGGTACATTGGGCTTCGGACGTGATCGGGGGCGTTCTACTGGGGATTGCCGGTCTAGTCTGGGCATTTGGGAAACAATCGGCCTGCAGCGGGCAACCGTCAGCCAAAACCCGGTCGCCAAAATACCAGAAAGATATGTAAGCCAAGAATGAACAACAGGCTCAGCACTACAAAGGCTATGATTCGAGTATCTGGTTGTGAGCGCCCTGCACAAGGCTGATACCTGAAGGCTTACAGCTTCCGATCCAAGGGAGGAATTTATGGAGATAACCGTAGTCGGCTCCGGGACCGTCGTCCCGCGCCTGCCCCGCCGCCAGAGTTGCGTAGTAGTGAGCACCGGCAACGAAACTTTCGTCTTCGACCTGGGTTCGGGAGCGGTGCGGGGTATGCTGCACGCCGGCCTGGACCCATTCGCTGTCGACCGCATCTTCTTCACCCACTTCCATCCCGACCATACGGTAGACGTGGTGCCGCTGCTCTTCGCTATGAACTATGGCTCCAACGAGCCCCGCACTCGTCCCTTGTCCGTCACCGGACCCGAACCATTCGAAGAGTTCTGGGAGAAGATCATGAACGTTTGGGGTGACTGGATGGAAGGCGACTACCCACTAAAGGTCTCCGAACTTCCCCGCGAGTGCCCGTCTCCCCTAGACTTGCCCGGCTGTCATGTCTCGTGGACACCAGCAAAACATCGGCCCGAGAGCATCGCTTACCGTTTGGAAACCGAAGGCCGCGCGTTCGTCTATACCGGCGACACGGAGTACAGTGAATCAGTTGTCGAGCTGGCTCGTGGCGCCCACACGATGCTGATCGAGTGTTCTTTTCCTGACGACAGCCCCGTACCGGGCCATCTAACCCCCGGAAGCGTTGCCAGGATTGCCTCAGAGGCGAACGTGGGTCGCATCGTGCTCAGCCATATCTACCCGGCGGCAGATAGTTTGGACCTGATCGCGGACGTTGAGAAAGGCTACGAAGGAGAAACAGTAGTCGCTGAAGACGGCTTGACGATTAGCGTCTAGGAATTCGCACAGGTGGCGCAGCGACCGTGCAGGGTGATCTCATGCCAGTCGGTGACGAACCCCGTCTCACGCTCGACTTGCAGTGCCAGGTACTCCATTAGCTCTTCATTGAACTCTATGACGTTGCCGCACTCTTCGCAGCGGGCGTGATGATGCATTCGCTCGGTCGCCAGCTCGTAGCGCGAGTAACCTTCTCCGAAGTCTTCTTTGCGGACTACGCCAAGCTCTGTCAGCAGGTCTAACGTCCGGTAGACCGTGGAGAGACCGAGTTCGGGGTGCTCCTCCTTCACCCGATCGTAGAGATCCTCCGCAGACAGATGCCGCTCATCTTCCAGCTCGCGCACGATCACCCGCCGCTGGTTTGTTAGCCGGTATCCGCGACTCTTGAGTATCTGTTCGAACTCCAACATCTAAGATAGTCTATACCGGCAGTGCAACAGGATCAAGAATTGTTCTTATCTAGTTGGGCTTTTTCTTGCTTCCGAAGGTGCTCTTGCGGCCACCGGGCCACCAGTTCCAGTCGCCCAGCACCCGCATCGTGGCCGGCACCAGCAGCACCCGGATGATCGTCGCGTCCACGAACACCGCCACGGCCAGACCCAACCCTACCGCTTTCGTGATGATGATACCGGTAAAGGCGAAAGCGCCGGTCACAACAATGATGATGGCTGCAGCCGAGGTGATAATACCGGCGGTCGCTACCAACCCCTTGGCGACGCTGGCCGTGTTTGAGTCGCCGTTCTCATACGCCTCCCGGATGCGGGAGAGCAAGAACACCTCGTAGTCCATGGAGACGCCGAAGATGGTGCAGAACATAAGGATCGGGAGCGTCGCATCAACGAACCCGAGCGGCGTGAAGTTGAGCAGGTTCGAGAAGTTGCCGTCCTGGAACACGAACACCATCGCCCCGAAGCTCGCCGTGAGGCTCAGGATATTCACAGCGACAGCTTTTAGCGGGATGAAGACTGATTTGAAGGTGTAGAGCAGCACCAGGTAGGTCACGATCAGCACGAAGGCCGCCGCGTAGGGAGCTTTGCCGTAGACGCTGGAGATGAAGTCCTTCTGTCCGGCGGAGAGGCCGCCGACGAGGAAGCTTGCTCCATCTGGGGGGTCGACTTCCCTTACCTGGCCGACCGTTTCACGCGCAGCCCCGATATAAGGGCTGTCCGTGGTGACCGCCCTTAACAGCGAACGGTCTCCCGCAACGAAGCTATCTATCGCCTCCTGTAATTCTCCAGACTCGCGGGCCTCGGGGGCATCGAAGAAGTTGGCGACGCCTTTGGCGGTAACCTCACCGTTGGCGGAGATTCCATCCGGCAAGTCCGGGACTCGCTCGTCTATTCGATTCTGAATTTCCGTTTCGACCTCGGATCTTATCTGTTCCCTAGCCCCGGCCTCTTCCAGGGCGAACTCGACCTCCGGTGCTACCTGCGCCCGAACCTGCTCCTCGTCCCCTGGCGGCAGTGGCTGAGCAGCTTCGAGCCGGGAGACTTGCTCATCAACCGTTTTCTGGACCTGCTCGTCTTTGAGCTGCTTGTACTGTTCGTCTACCAACTTATCCGTTCTCACTTGCGCTTCGGACTCGGCTTTATCGCGGGCGCTGGAGACTTCTTCGGCGTATTCGGCGGCGGCGGTTTCCCCTATGGTGTAGATGCTCTCGACGCTCTCGACGCCATCGGTGTCTCGTACTTTCTCGCCGAGTTGCTTTGTGTCTGCCAGTCCCTCGGCGCCAAGGGGGTCTTTCGGGAGGGTCGCTACTATCTCCATCGGGGAAAGGCTCGCGTAGTCGAAGTCCTGTTTGAGGATGTCGTCGCCGGCGCGGGACTCGTACTTCTCCGGCAAGACGCTCGCTTCGGGGATGCCGATCTTCATGTGCGTCACCGGGTAGAGCAGGGCTGAGAGCATCACCCCCACGATCAGGATGACCAGGATCGGGTGTCGCATTACGAGTTCCGCGCTCCGCCCCCAGAAACCCGCCCCTACCGCGCCCCGGTTCCGACGGACGGCGAGGGCGTTTACCCGATGGCCGAGAACGCTGAGAACCGCGGGTAGCAACGTCAACGCTGCGGCGACCGAGACAAAAACTACGAGCACGCCCGCCACCCCGATAGAGCGGATAAACATAAACGGGAAAAAGAGTAATCCCGTCAGGCCGATCAAGACCGCCAAGCCGGAGAAGAAGATGGACCTCCCCGCGGTAGCCACCGTCAGCGACACAGCCTCCGCGACCGAGTAGTTTTCCAACTCTTCGCGGAAGCGGCTCACCGCAAAGAGCGCATAGTCGATGCCGAGCCCGAGCCCGAGCATGGTGGCGATGCTCAGTACGAAGACGGACATATCGTAGACGCCGGCCAGGAAATATAGCGCCGCCAGGGCCGTCAGCACGCTGACACCCCCGATCAGGACCGGTATCCCTGCCGCTACAAGCGTCCCGAAGGCGATCACCAATATGACCATAGCCAGTGGGAAAGCGTACTTCTCCGCCCGCCGAATATCCTCGTTACTGGCGTTTGTTATGTCCAAATAGACGGCGGGCGCACCGGTGACGTAGGTCGTCAGTTCGTCGGAACGCACCTTCCCGCGTACTTCGTCGACCAGGCTCTGCGTTTCGTCCGTCGAGACATTGAAACCAACAACAGCATAAGTCTTTTCGCCGTTCTCGGAGACAAAGCGCGGATCTTCAGTGTCCGCGTAGGTGGTTACGAACCGGGTCTCCTCCATTTCGCGGAGAGGTTCGAGCGCCTTCTCTTCGGCCTTCAGGTACTCCTCACTCTTCGCGGAGAGGCCCTTACCCTCGAAGACTATCGTGAGGGTTGCCGGCGAGACACCGAACTCCTCGACCATAAGATCCTGTACCTGCTCGGCCTCCGAACCGGAGCCGTCGAACCCGCCACCCTTGAGCTGCCCACCGAGTCTCGGTGCGAAGAAAACAGCCGTCACCAGAATGACAGCCCAAAACGCCAGGACCACCCACCGGTAGCGATACGTAAACTGCCCCAGACGTGCGAACAAGCTCAAGGCCGCCTACCTCTGGCGAAGACTTCTTTCATGACTCATATAGTAAACGACGCCCTCTGGGCAAATAATAGTTTCGATCACAGAACGAGTAGCTAAATATGTATGCGGCCCCCACGTAAACGTCTTACTGTAACTGCAAAATAAATAAGGCTAATTCATGAACCAGAATTGCACCAAACGCTGTACTAGACCTATCAAAGGAATGAGTACGGTGAGCGCCCATTTGACTTCGTTACGCCATAGCGCGTAACGCCACATCAGAAACAACCCTACAGGTAAAAGCATCACGAGGAAAACGATGATCCACAAGTCTTTTTCGTACCAAGCCTCAGTCCGGTGGTCCCGAAATTCTGACCCATTTTCCATGCGCCCCCTATCCAGCACAGACTGCCGCAAATGCGAACCCTACACTCCCCCGAATTCTAGATCAATGCTGTCGGGGTAAAGTAAGCGTAAGCAGCAAGCCGAGCACCGGTAACGTCGCTACAACCAGCATCATGAATGGGAGACCGCGGGCGTCGGCCAGGAAGCCCAAGATGGGAGCCCCTAGACCACCGAGGCCAATAGAGAGGCCCATCGTTATGCCGGCGGCGAGCCCTATGCGGCCCGGCAGATATTCCTGGCCCATCACCACGGTTACACCAAACGTACCTATGGTGGACGCCCCGATCAGGGCGAGCAGCACCATACCCGTTAGCGGGCCGGCGAGCGTAAAGCCTAAGATCAGGGGTGGCAGTAGGAGCATGGAACCGCCGAGCACGACCCGGCGGCCGAAGCGGTCGGCGAGCGGCCCCATCGTCAGGGTTCCTATAGCGCCAGCGAAAAGCATGATCGCCAGTGCTGTATTCCCGCGGGCCGTCGATGTCCCAAGCACCTGGGCGTAGTAGGTGGCGACGAACGTCACCAGGCCAAAGTAGACGAACGAGCGGATGGTGACCACCCCGATCATTCGCGCAAACGGCCCCCAATGCTCGGGCATCGTAGCCGGCTGTTCATCCTCGCTCTCCGCTACTATCGGCTGAAACCCCCTCATTCGAGGCATCTCCACGAACAGCACCGCGGCCATAAGCGCCGCAGGCACCACTAGAAATAGCGTACCCGGCAGACCGAAAAGTAATACGAGCGGCGTAGTCAGAACGGGACCGAGGGCGAAACCGGCGTTGCCGCCAACGGAGAAGAAGCTCATCCCCCGTGCCCGCCGAGAGCCGGAGACGTAGTTGGCGAACCGGGCAGCTTCCGGGTGGAAGGCCGCGACGCCTATGCCGCTAAAGACTACGCATAGCAATATCAGGGGGTAGCTGGGGGCTACGCCGACGAGCGCGATGCCTACTCCGGCCATCAGTAAGCCGAGCGGCATCAAGGCGGGTATGGGCTGCCGGTCGGAGAAGATCCCGAAAAGAGGCTGGACGATGGAGGAGCTGACCGTCGCCGCCAGGACCAGCGTACCGGCCGCCGCTAGCGACAGGCCGCGCTCGGAGATCAGGAATGGAATCAGGGCCGCCACCGCTCCCTGGTTTACGTCGGTAAAAAGATGCCCGGCGGAGAGCCCCCCCATCGCCCGTCGATCTACGCCTTTGATAGCAAACTCACTCATGAAACGATCTCTCTAAACCTCCGCCATCGTCCGCTCGATACTATCAGTCATCTGAGAAAGTGTATGGGGCGAGCGCCCATACTTTGGGCGTGCGGAGTTCGGTGAAGACTTCCACATACTCTTCGAACAATTCCCGGGCAGTTCCGGCAGCATTTTCCGGCACCGGGCGACCGGTTTTTGGCGGCGAAATCTTGACGACTACCTCCGGGGCGTCTACTTCTATCCCGGCCAGCTCCCGCGCCTTGTCGAGTGCCGTCTGCCATCCTCCGAGCTCATCTATCAGCCCGTTCTCATGGGCTTCCTCGCCGGTCCAGACGCGACCGCCGGCCAGTTGTTCGAGGTTCTCGGGTTTGTAGCTTCTCCCTTTCATGACCCGATCTTTGAACTCACCGTAGATAGCTTCCACCTGACCGCCCAAGACCTTTCGCTCTTCATCCGTAAGCTGGCGGCTAAGATCGAAGTGGCCGGAGTGGGCTCCGCGTTCCACGGCGACGGGGTTTATGTGGAGTTTTTCGTACAGGTCGGTGGCAACGGGTCGCAAGGAGATCACACCTATCGAGCCGGTGATGGTGTTGCGCCGGGCGACGATGTGGTGCGCCGACGCGGAGACGTAGTATCCGCCGGAAGCGGCGGCGTCGCCCATAAGAACTACCACGGGCTTCTTCTCGTTTATGCGTTGGACTTCGCGCCAGATCAGGTCCGACGCCAACGAATCTCCGCCCCGAGAGTCTACGCAAAAGAGCACCGACGCGACCCGGCGATTTTTCTCCGCCATCCTGAGCGCGGCGACCACCGACTCACTTCCGGCCTGCTCGCCCCCGATCAAGGGCAGCGGTATCGGCAACTTCCTGCTCTTGCCCCGTACTATCGCCCCCGATAAGCT
>JBARZO010000362.1:0-2185 GCA_049650165.1 Rubrobacteraceae bacterium | reverse complement strand
AGTCGGAAGTATGGACCGACGAGCTTTTCCAGTCCTATCTCCGAGGTGAGTCGCATCGCCAGCTCGAAGCTCTTTATGCGCTCTCCACTATAGTCTTCCACGCCGTAGGCGTAGGTGCCGGAAAGGTTGACTTCTTTGTACCAGAGCGCTGTAAGGTCCAGGCTGCTCTTCGCACCCGGCATCCCGACGAGCGATACTTCTCCACCGGGTTTCGTCAGCCTCACGGCGTCTTCCATGGTGGAAGGGGAACCCACACACTCGAATACTTTCTCCGCCCCGCCCATCACGACCGGCTTGCCGAGTTCCGGCTCGTGCGTCTCTGTACCGAGCATCCCGGGGAGCACCGTGTACGTTTCTTTCGGATGGACCACCTCGTCCGCCCCGAGTCTCAGCGCCTCTTCACGCTGCCGGGCATGTTTGGCGACACAGATTATGCGGCTCACCGGCGTGAGCTTCCGCAACGCCGCAACGGTAAACAGGCCTACGCTCCCCGCACCGACCACGAGCGCCGTATCTTCCGGGCCGGGATTAGCCTTGAGCGCGGCGTGAACAGCGCAGGCCAGCGGCTCTACGGCGACAGCAGACTCGTCTGGGAGATCGTCCGAAACGCGGTGGAGTTGCGACGGGTGGGCAACGAGTGTTCCCTGAGACCAGCCGCCCCCGGTATCGCGGCAGAAGCCGGTCTGAATACCGGGCGCGATGTCGCCTTTCGTCACGTTCAGACACCGTGCATAGCGACCCGACGCGCAGTAGGGGCAAGGCGTTTCGATGCCGCGAACTTCACAGCCGAGGGCGGGCTCCACGATAACTCTTTCTCCAGTCTCGAAACCGGAGTTGTCGTCGACTACGACACCAACGACCTCGTGGCCGAGGACAAAGGGTGGAGAGGTGATCGGGGAGAAGTACGGCGAGTTCTCCGAAGACAACGTCCCGAGGTCCGACCCACAGATACCCGATAGCAGAGGCTTGACCCTCACCCATTCAGGCGTCGGTAGCTTCGGTTCCGGCGCTTCTTCTAGCTGTAATGGGGCGTAGCGACTAGTTTCTAAGTTCTTGAGGCGCTTTGCGCCGGCGCGCATTAGAAGATAGCGCGGTATGGACTTGCGGTAAACGAGAGCGTGCAACCTCAGATCTTCTTTGGGGCGGCGCCGTTCTTTCCCCAGTGACGGATCTTCCATCCCCGCTCCTCGGCCGCCGCCTCCAAGCGTCGGTCGGGGTTCACGGCGACGGGGTTGCCTACAGCCTCCATCATCGGCAGGTCCGAGATAGAGTCAGCGTAGGCGTATGACCGGGAGAGGTCCAACTTCCGCCGCCGGGCAAAAGAGGCTAGCATCCTGGCCCGCGCGTCCCCCGCGACGGGAGCCCCTGTAAGTTCGCCCGTGTACACGCCGTCTTCTTCCTCCAACGAGGCACTGAGCACGTCGTCCACCAGGTCTTTGAACGGCTCCAGCAGAAAGTCCAGGGCGCCGGAGAGCAACACAACCCGGTGCCCGGCTTCCTTGTGCTCCCGTAGCCGCTCCAACGCGTCGGGATACATACGGTCCAGGGTAAACCCGGCGAAGCTCTCGTGGCCTAGCTGGCGGGCGCGGGCCGGTTTCCAGCCCCGGTAGTTCTTGTAAAAGGCCCGGTTGAAGTGGGTACGGCTGATCTTATCCAGCCCCCAGTAATATGGGATCTTGGTCACGAAAGCCGCGAGCCAGAGCGGCCGCATCACCGGCGACAGCTCCTGCATCCGCAACCAGGCGTAGTACGAGACGACGTTCGAACCAACGAGCGTGCCGTCCACGTCGAAGATCGCCGCGACTTCCCCCGGCTCTTCTTCTACTTTCTTTCGCTTTTTGCGACCCGGCTTCGTGGTGAGCGCCGGCAAATGAGCCTCGTGCAGCCATTCCTTCCAATCGAGTTGCGTGATATCGAAGGGGAACTCTTTTTGGTCCTCCGGGCTCAGTTGCTCGTAAAGTTCCGCCGTCCGGGCCGTTGAGAAAGTGGCGGTCATGTTGGCGTATGCGCCGTAGATCCGACTGTAATAGAGGCTCATGCGGGATCGCTTCTCGGCGCGGGCGATTCGCTGACGGGCATCGGAGGCCATGTGCCCGTCAGGCATCCGAGCGGCGATTACGCCGGCGAGTTTCCGACCTACTCGCTCTAGCTTGAGGCCGTTCTCGACCCTACGACGCCCAGGGAA
>JBARZO010000361.1:0-3106 GCA_049650165.1 Rubrobacteraceae bacterium | reverse complement strand
CCCGGTGTCTTACTCGCTGGGCGAGCCCGGCGTGTTTTACTCCTCGTACACCGCCGGAGCGTACCGAGTAGTCTCCGGGACAGAATTCACCCTCGACCGCGCCGGCTTCCGCCGGAACGCCGAGTTTCCGGAGGGCGGAGGAGATCAGGTCAACACCCTCTGCGTAGCGTTCGTAGAGCCCGTGTCGAAGATCCTCTACAGGAAAGGTCAGCGAGAATGAGATGGAGCCCTCATTGGCCGCCGCCGCACCGCCGCCCGAGTTCCGAACCAGCACTGGAAAGCCCAGGTCCTCGGCTATTTCGGCCGCCGTTCCGAACCCCGGCAGTCGCGTCTCGCGTCTCGTCGGAGCGACGTAGCGGGACGAGTTCCACATTAGCGCCGTCGGGCCTCGTTCACCGGATGCCACGTCCTCCATCAAGACCTGTTGCACTCCGAAACCGTCTTCGGGGTTATCTAAATATCCGGCGATCAAAGTCTCCACGATGCTAAGATATCAGCTTGATCTCGTATGCAGATACGCCGGAGATAAGCTAATGAAGATCTTAGCCCTGGCCGGTGGTGTCGGCGGTGCGAAATTGGCCGCAGGCCTCCAGGCTACTTTACCGCCTGAAGACCTCACCGTCATCGTAAACACCGCCGACGACTTCCGTCTCTGGGGCCTGCATATCTCCCCGGATCTGGACACGGTTATGTATACCCTCGCCGGAATCGCGAACCCGCAGACCGGCTGGGGCATCCGGCATGAGACGTTCGGCGCCCTGGAAATGCTGGGAAACTATGGAGATGACACCTGGTTCAAGCTCGGTGACCGCGACCTTGCGACCCATGTACTCCGTACAGCGCAGCTCAACAGGGGTGAGTCGCTGACGGAGATCACCGCCAAACTCGCCGCGGCGCTCGGCGTTAACAACTCTTTGCTACCGATGTGCGACGAGCCGGTCGCAACCCTCGTACACACCCCGGATGGTCCGTTAGAGTTCCAGGACTACTTTGTTCACCGTCGTCAGGAGGACGAAGTGCTGGGCGTCGACTTGCGCGGTATCGAAGATGCCCGGGTCTCGACCGCCGTCTCGGAGGCGCTGACGGAGGCTGAAGTAGTGGTGCTCTGCCCCTCTAACCCGATCGTGAGCATCAATCCCATCCTTTCCGTACCGGGAATGACCGAGGCCTTGTACGCTTCTTCAGCCCCGAAGGTAGCGGTCAGCCCGATCGTGGGTGGCAAAGCGTTGAAGGGGCCAGCGGACCGCATGATGGACTCCCTGGGCCACGAGGTCTCCGCGACGGGCGTCTCCCGGATGTACAAAGGGCTCGTGGACGGCATGGTGGTGGACCGGGCGGACGCCGAAGAAGAGGACGATATAGCAGCCCTTGGCATGGAGGTGCTGGTTACGGATTCCGTCATGCGGGACGAGGAAGACCGCGAGCGTCTGGCACGGGAAGTTCTGGAGTTCGGCGCGGCGTTGGGGGCGCAATGAGTGTGTGCGCCGTGGTGCCGGTCAAAGACCTTCAGGGAACCAAGAGCCGTCTCAAACCCATCCTGGACCCGGCCGGACGCGCCGGGCTGACGATTTACATGATGTGCCGGGTTATCTCCGCGCTGCGAGAGGCGGAGGTCGAGAGCGTGTGCGTCGTCAGCCCGGACCGGCTGGTGTTGCAGATGGCGCGTGAGAAAGAAGTCTCTACGCTCCTCCAGGAGAGCAAAGGTTTGAACCCGGCGCTCGAAGAGGGTAGACGGTGGGTGATGGAAAGGGGGGCTTCTGCGATGTTGGTGCTACCGGCGGACCTGCCGCTCCTTGATGCGGAGGATATTCGGGCGGTCGTCTCCGGTTGCGGAGAGTCGCCTTCCGCGGTGATCTCCCCCGACGACGCCCGCACCGGTACCAACGCTCTCATGCTCCATCCCCCAGATGCTATCCCCTTCGCTTTCGGGGCCGGCAGCTTCGAGGCGCATCAAAAAGCAGCCCGGGAGAAAGACATTCCGCTGACGGTCGTCGAGCGAACACATCTTTCTTTCGATCTGGACACAGTGGGAGACCTCTCCCGTTTCCGAACCCTGGAAGGCCTGAAACCGTGAGAGGAATACAACTGCTGCCAGTCGAGAACGTCCCGGAGGTCCGGCCCGGCGACGATCTGGCCCGCATAATCGCCGACGCCGTTGGCGACGACCTGAAAGCCGGGGACGTGCTGGTCGTGACCCACAAAATCGTCAGCAAGGCCGAAAATCGTCTAGTGGACCTGCGCACGGTCGAGCCCTCCGCTCTCGCCAAAAGCTTCGCCACCGAGTACGACAAAGACCCGCGCCAGACCGAGGTTGTCCTGCGTGAGAGCCGCCGCATTGTCCGCATGGACCGGGGCATCATAATCTCCGAGACCCGCCACGGCTTTGTCTGTGCCAACGCCGGCGTTGACGCCTCGAACGTCCCGGGCGAAGACACCGTCTGTCTCTTGCCGCTCGACCCGGATGCCTCGGCCGCGAAGCTCCGGCGGGCGCTCGCCGAACGCGCCGGCGTAGAGCCCGCAATCGTAATCTCCGACTCGTTCGGCCGTCCGTGGCGGCAGGGAATAACCGACATCGCCATCGGTGTAGCCGGCATGAACCCACTGGCGGATTACCGGGGCCAGATAGATCCTCAAGGAAACCCCCTGGAGGCCAGCGTACTCGCCGTCGCCGACGAGCTGGCCGCCGCCGCCGAACTCGTAATGGGCAAGACTGACGCCGTCCCCGTCGCAATAGTTAGAAACTATCCCTACGAAGCCGGGAGCGGGAGCGCCCAGGAGCTTCTAATGGAGCCCGGAAGAGACCTTTTTAGGTAAAAATTTCGTAAACCCGACAAAAAATGTCGGATTTGACGTTGACGGTTCGGGGATCGTTGCCTAATATCCCATCTATGAACTTTAAGCTTATACGCAAAGTCGCGACGGGATTTGGTCTGTTCGCGCCTTCGATGTGTACCCGATGTAGCGTTCGCTGCACTATCTAAAGTCTTTATAAAAGTCTAGAAAGTTTTATATCTCATGGAGGAATCCCTGTGCAAGAATCTCTGGAATCTTTGGGGCGCAAGTCTATGGTTTTAAATAGTGAGAAGCTCGCCGGCGCCGCGTGGCG
>JBARZO010000360.1:0-5069 GCA_049650165.1 Rubrobacteraceae bacterium | reverse complement strand
GTCCTGACCACGGACGGCGAAGTCCTGACCCTCGACTCTAAAGTGACTATAGACAACGACAGCCTTTTCCGCCACCAGGACATCTCCGGCGGCCAGGACACGGCCTCCGCAGATCCGCAAGAACAGCGGGCGCAGGAAGTCGGGCTCCAATACGTCAAACTGGATGGCGACGTTGGAATACTGGGCAACGGCGCCGGGCTCGTGATGAGTACGCTCGACGTGGTAGCCCAGGCCGGCGGCGGACCGGCCAACTTCTGCGACGTCGGGGGCGGGGCGGACGCCGACACGATCTCCCAGGCGCTCGACATCGTGACCTCAAACGAGAAGGTCAACAGCGTACTATTCAACATCTTCGGCGGCATCACCCGCGGCGACGAGGTTGCCCGCGGCCTGCTCTCCGCAATCGAGACCTCGGAGGTAAAAATCCCGATCGTCGTCCGGCTGGACGGGACGAACGCCGAGGAAGGCCGGGAGATACTGAAAGAGAACACGCCCGAGAACGTATACACCGAAGAGACGATGCTCGATGCGGCTCGCAAGGCCGTGGAACTTTCGAAAGAGGGAGGACGATAACCGATGGCGATACTCATAGACGAAAACACCCGGCTCCTGGTGCAGGGAATCACCGGACGTGAGGGTGGTTTCCACACGGAACGCATGATCTCCAGCGGCACAAACGTCGTCGCCGGCTCCACGCCCGGTAAGGGCGGCCAGGACTTTAACGGCGTACCGGTCTTCAACACGGTCGATGAAGCCGTCAGGGAAACCGGGGCCAACGCCAGCGTCATCTTTGTCCCGCCACCCGTGGCCGCCGACGCCATCTTCGAGGCGCTAGACTCCGACCTCGGAACGGTCTGCTGCATCACCGAAGGCGTTCCAGTCCACGACATGATGCGCGTCTCCGACTACCTGAACATGAAGAACGCAACCCTCATCGGTCCGAACTGTCCCGGCCTCCTCTCCCCGGAGAAGTCGAACGTCTCGATCATGCCGGGCGATATTTTTATGCCCGGCAACGTCGGTGTCGTCTCCCGTAGCGGTACCCTCACCTACCAGGTTGTCAATGAGTTAACACAAAGGAACATAGGACAGACAACGGCTGTAGGGATTGGAGGAGACCCGATCATCGGTACGGACTTCATCGAGATCCTGAAGCTCTTCGAGGCCGACCCGGACACCGAGTGCGCCGTGATGATCGGGGAGATCGGTGGCAACGCCGAGCAGCGGGCCGCCGAGTACGTCCAGAACGAGATGCAAACCCCCGTAGTCGCCTACATAGCCGGCTTCGAAGCCCCGGAAGGCAAGACCATGGGCCACGCCGGCGCCATCGTCTCCGGCGGCGACAGCACCGCCGAGGCGAAGAGTCAGGCGCTGGAGAAGGCCGGTATCCGTACCGCGACCAACCCGACGGAGGTTGGGGAGATCGTTGCCGAGATACTGGGGTAATCCTCTTTCAGGGAAGCAAAACCCTCTAGAGCGATTGCACTTAGGCCAACTCCGTTCAGCTTGCGGTAAAAGCTTCTTCGCCGTCGTTTAGTCTGACCAACCTGTTTGCGTCGGTCCACAGCGTTCTCGCGTAGTCATCCCGTTGGGCGTCGAGAGATGGTGGTTGGGCCTTGTCGCCGTCGAAGTACTGGAATCCGGTACCAGAGAGTCGGTCATCAGTTACGAGGCGTGTTACGTGGCGAGCCGTGGTGGTCGAGGACCGCATGTTATCTACGAAAGGTGTAGCGATGGTTCCGAGAATACGGACCATGCCCCTGACCATGGCCGAATAGCTACGGGCAAAGTCGGTGTCGACCATGAGGCCGGGGTCTATTGCGAAAACATCCACCTGTCTACCCGCGAGCTTAGAGCGTCGTTGGAGTTCGCGAGCCTGGAGCACATTGGCGAGTTTCGAGTTCGAGTAGCAGAGGCGAGTGTCATCGATCCTCTTACCCGGTTCAGCCTCTTGTGGACGAGCGACGGCTTCCGCACCGACCCAACGGGGCGCAGGAACACCGGAGCGCCGGGCCAGCTTGTTGTCAGGATCATGAACCCCGCTAGAGACGATCACGATTCGGTCTTCGATGTGATCCCGCAAAAGGTTGAAGAGTAGATGATGTGACAGCACATTGACGGCGAACGTGAGTTCGTACCCTTGGGCGCTCTCCAGGTAACGGTCGAGTGAGATTCCCGCATTAGCAACGACGGCAGTCAGATTCCGCTCGCCAAGATTCTGCACGGCGATTCTCACCTGGTCTAAATCAGAAAGGTCCGCCAAGAAAGGTGAGGCGGTTCCTCGGGTAGTCATAATGATTTCCTCGACAACGGACCCAACGGCCTGCGGCCTACGCCCCCCAACGAATACGTGGAAACCTTCGGCCGCCAATGCCAAGGCGCTTTTATAGCCTAACCCTCCGGTTGCACCAGTGATCAATACGCTCTTTTCCATCCTGATCCTCCTTACCAGTAAAGGTGAACAGTGATAACTTTAAAGTTCAAAGTGTACGCTGTCAACTTTGATCTACGAATTCGAGCATTTCGTGGCGTACAATAGTTGAGTGCCGTATCCGTCTAAGATAGATCCCGAGCAGCTTGGTCCAATTGGGCTGGCAGTTGTAGAGGAAAAGGGCTGGGAGCTATGGAGTCTCCGTGATGTTGCGGCGCGGCTTGGAGTCGCACCCAATGCGTTGTATCGTCACGTCGAGGATCGTGGGGATCTCATCGTAGAGATAGGTGCCACCGCCGCAAAGGAACTCCTACGAGAGATCTCCGTTCCGTCGCAGGTAGATGATGCTATGGACACCCTGGTAGAAATGTCTGAGCGGTATATCCAGTTCTCGATAGAGCGTCCTGCCGCATACGAGGCTTTTGTGCGGGCAAAACCCGATCAGTCGAGCCCGATCATCGGTGCCTGGCATGAGTGCTGGATGGTAGTGCTGGATACTGTATCTACTGTAGTTCCCAACGCCGCCGAGGCTTGTGGATTCGCACTTTGGAGCATGCTCCACGGTAGGGCGGACCTTACCAAAGGTCCAACGTCGTTGGTGGATCCCATGACAGGCCTGGACGACGCGGTTTTGGCGCTCTTGAAAGGCTTTCGGTCAGTCGGCTCGCTTCCTTCTCCCCTTCCTGGTGATTCCTCCTGAGCCAGCACTCCAGCCTCACAACCCAGAAACCGTAATTTCGTAGGCTTCTTGGTGTATCCTTTTGGCGAGAATCGCGGTCGAAAAGTAAAGGTAGCAGCGTATGAGGAGGTGGGGCTTATGAAGTCGGAAGTAGATAGCGAGTCCCGGCGAAAGAGACTCCGTATTGCGCTTTCTATAGGGGTCGTTCTGTTCGGGCTGCTGATGATGGCTTCCACCCTTACGTCATATGGTCCTACGCTCCTGATCGGCTTCGTTTTCGGCGGTGGTTTCGTGTTCTATGGCACGTTGCGGGCCTATCGGGCGCTTAGAAGCTAGACTATCTTCCGTTTTGCGCAAGTAAGCGTAAAATATGCTGATTCGTAGCTAATACCGTAAACGTTATTAGCTCGTGACAAACCACGGATAGGAGCGCCCAGAGAGCAAATGCGGGTTTTTATTGTGGGGGCCGGAGAGGTCGGGTTCAACACGGCGCAGATGCTCTCCAAAGAGGGGCACGAGGTCACCGTGGTGGAGCAGGATGAGGATCGGGTAAGCCGGGCGGGCGAGCAGCTCGACGCTCTGGTTCTCCAAGGCAATGGTGCGAGCCCGAAGATGCTAGCGGAGATCGGGGCCCACAAGTCCGAGTTGCTCATCGCCGTTACCGACTCAGACGAGGTTAACATCACCGCCTGCCTAGTGGCGAAGGCCCAGGGCGTAGGTCAAACGGTTGCCCGTATCCGCAACCCAGACTACTACGACTCAACAGACCCATTCGCCCGCGATGTACTGGGGATAGACTTCGTCATCCACACGGAGCGGGCCGCGGCGGAGGAGATCCGTGATGCGCTCAGGGTTCCGGGCTCGGTAAACGTCGAGACCTTCGCTGAAGACAACATCGAGGTCGCCGAGGTCGTTTTGAAAGAGGATTCTCCGATAGCCGGGAGCGTCGTCAAAGACGTAGAGCTTCCAGAGGGAAGCCTCATCGTCGGGGTGGTAAGAGACGGGGACACGATTATTCCGAAGGGTGACACTGAGTTGCAGGCTGGGGATCACGTGTTTCTTATCAGCGAACGAAAGAGCATCAACCGGGTGGTCCGGGCGGTCTCGATGGATACCGAGAAGGTGGACGAGGTCATAATCTTCGGCGGGGGCAAGATCGGGTTGCGGCTGGCCTTGATCCTCGAACAGGAAGGTATCTCGGTAAAGATAGTAGAGAAGGACGAGGAGCGGGCGCAGTACATTGCCTCGCGACTCCGCAAAGGGCTCGTACTGCACGACGAGGGTACTTCGCGCGACTTTCTGCTGCAGGAACGCGTGGATCATACCGGGGCGTTTATCGCAGCCACCGGCGATGACCGGGCCAACCTGCTAGCCGTGATGTACGCCAAACAGCTCGGGGCCAAGCGAACCGTCTCAGTCGTCAGCAGATCAGAGTTCGCCCCGCTCTCGGAGGCGCTCGGCGTGGACATCGCCGTCTCGCCCCGTCTTATCACCGCCGGCGCGATCCTGCGTTTTGTCCGGAAGGGAGACGTGATGGCGGTAAACGTTTTGGAGAGCGGCGCCGAGATGATAGAGCTACGCGTGCCAGAGAACTGCAAAGTCGCGGGCCGCCCCCTATCGAAGGTAGGCTTCCCAGAAGGAGCCATAGTCGGCGCGGTTCTGCGAAATGGTGATGTAATAATCCCTACCGGTGATGAAGTTCTTCAACAGGGTGACGACGCCGTAATCTTTACGGTCGATTCTGCCGTAGACGAAGTAGAACGTCTCTTTGCATCTTAGAGTTATATCCAGTGCGATCGGGGCCGTAGTCGCCGCCGGGGGCATCTTGATGCTCGTCCCGACCATCTTTTCGTTCTTCGCGAAAGACGGAACCTTTACGTCGTTCGCCCTGCCGTCGCTGTCGGCTATCGTACTGGGCATCTCCGTATTCTTTCTAGCCCGGAAGAAAGACTCTTATAC
>JBARZO010000359.1:0-12297 GCA_049650165.1 Rubrobacteraceae bacterium | reverse complement strand
ATGCCGAAGATGAGAGCTTCAGGTCGCGGCGGACAACCCGGTACGTACACGTCCACTGGAATCACCCGGTCCGCGCCCATCAGTACTGAATAGCCGTCGAGGAACGGGCCGCCGCTTATGGCGCAAGCCCCCATCGCGATGACCCACTTGGGGTCGGGCATCTGCTCGTAAAGCCGGGTCATGCGCTCGGCCATCTTGGTCGAGACGGTGCCCGAGACGATCATGACGTCCGCCTGACGCGGAGAGCCCATGAACGGGCTACTCCCGAAGCGCTCCAGATCGTTGTGGGCCATGCCGGTGGACATCATCTCGATGGCGCAACACGCCAGGCCGAACTGCAGCGGCCACAGTGAATTCTTCCGCGCCCAGTTAAAGAGTTTATCGGTGCTCGTCGTGACGATATTCGGTTCGTTAAACTGCTGCATTACACCCATTTAAGGGCTCCCTTCTTCCAGGCGTAGGCTAGGCCAACGCCCAAAATCAGCACGAAAATAACCATTTCTATAAAACCGTACAGACCAAGATCCTGGTAAACGACCGCCCAGGGATAGAGAAACGCCGCCTCCACGTCGAAGATCAAAAACAGCAGCGCGAAGACGTAGTATCGAACTGGGAAAGGGCGCCACGGGTCCGTAACCGTTGACTCTCCCGTCTCGTAGATCTGGTCCTTCGTCCGGGAGTGATGACCTGGGGAGATCAAACGCGCTAACACCAGCACGGTCGCGACGAAACCCGTCACCAACAACATGAAGATCCCGACGTACAGGTACAAAGTCCCGTAAGAGATTTCTTGCTGCAACAGACCTAGAGTCAAACCACGCCTTTCTTCCCGTATAAGCACCCAAAATATACCTTTGTTTTAGGAAACTTTCAAGCGGTAGCTAATGGTAGCAAAGCCCTGCTAATAACCGCTTCCATTACGCCCGAGTATTTGGCAGAACTGGACCAACATCTGCCGGTAGTTTTCGAGCGAGGAGGAGACGACGTACTCTTTCGGTCCGTGGTGGCCGCCCCCGATAGGCCCGAACTCTACGCCGGGGACGCCGACGCGTTGGAAATAGACGATGTCGGATGCGCCGTGACGGCCAACTCCGATCGGATTACCATGAAAATGTCGGGCGGCAACCTCGCGGAGCGTCTTTACGTAAGGATTGGCGCGAGAGATGTAGGTTGGCTCGCGAAAGAAGAGAGTTTCGACTTCGGCAGGGAGTTCGATTGACCGGATCTGACGTTCTATCTCTTCCGGGTTCTGGTGGGGCAGATACCGAATATCCAGGTCGTAGGTGCAGCGATCCGGGACACGGTTTATTACGTCTCCCCCGATAATGCGGGCCATGTTGATGCTCGGATAAGGAAAGAGGTCGTTTCGCTCTTTGGCGAATGGTAGCTCCAAGACGCGGCTGTAGTGCTCGTGGGCGTACATGATGGCATTCTTGCCGAGCCAGGGCACGGAGCCGTGGGCGCTCTTTCCGAGCAAGGTTATGCGGAGGTCTAGAACACCTTTAGCCTGGGTTCCGACGTGAAAATCCGTCGGTTCGCCGGTGATCAAGAAGTCCCCCACGTGCCCGTTGCGGACCAGAATTTCCGCCCCAGTTGGCCCTTCGAATTCGCGCTCTTCATCCGGGACTATGAGGAGCTCCACCGTGCAATCACAGCCGATCTGATTCAAGTCCTCGACGGCGTACATCATGGCCGCGAGGGCTCCTTTCATGTCGTAGACGCCCCGTCCGTAGAGCTCCCCATTCTCTTCATAGGGCTCGAACTGGCTTTCCTCGCCGGGGACCACGTCCGCGTGACCATGCAAAAGTATTCGAGGTTCCCCGGAACCGACCCTGATTACGAGCGAAGAAAGCTCACCGTTCGGACCCGCCCCCGAGTAAACTATCGGCTCTAATCCCCGGGCCTCGAACCAGCCGTCTATGAACTCCATGACGGACTGTGCAGTCCCGGGCGTGTAAGACTGATAACGCACCAGTCGGCGCGTCAGCGAGATCACCTCGTTCGTAACTGTCGTCTCCAGGCTTCCTCGCTTCATCTAGTTGGGTCAAAGAGACTATTCTATATACTCATTCGTCTTTCTGCCGCCGTATGAATCTGTATCTATTGTTCAGCTGGCAGCCTTACGGTATTGCAGGCTCACCCGACTCGGCAAAGGCGACGGTTGCTCCCAGGTTCGAGAGTTTTTCTTCGAAGTTTTCGTAACCTCGGAGGATATGTTCCGCACCATCTACGGTGGTCGTGCCCTGGGCGACGAGACCGGCCATTACCAGTCCTGCACCCCCTCGAAGATCCGGCGACTGAACGATAGTCCCGGAGAGCCGACGTGGCCCACGCACAAGAGCCCGATGCCCCCCGAACAGGTCGATGCCGGCTCCCATGCGGTTCAACTCCTCAGCGACTTGAAGCCGGTTTTCGTAGACGTTTTCGGTGATAATCCCCGCGCCCGGAACCTGGGTGAGGAGCACCAACATTTGGGCCTGGAGGTCCGTCGCGAAACCCGGGAAAGGCAGAGTCGAAACGTCTACTCCGGTCAGGTCCGCCGGGTCTTCTACTCTCACCCGGATACCGCCGTCAGCAGGCGTCAATTCGACGCCCATCTCGCGCAACTTCTCGAACTCCATTTTCAGGTGTTCGGGGACGAGGTTCTTAACAACAACGTCTCCGCCGGTAGCGGCGGTCGCCATTACGTAGGTTCCGGCTTCGATCCGGTCGGACATGACCGCGTATTCGACGGGGTGCAGTTCTTCGACTCCTTCTATGACGATGCGACCGGTTCCGGTGCCCTCGACACGGGCACCCATGAGGTTCAAGAACTCCGCCAGCGCGACGACCTCCGGCTCGCGGGCTCCGTTCTCTATAATCGTTATACCGTCGGCCAGCACGGCGGCCATCATTACGTTCTCGGTCGCCGTTACGCTCGGGTACTCGAAGATCACCTCCGCCCCGCGAAGTCCATTGGGGGCTGTGGCTTTTATAAAGCCGTGGTCCAGTTCTATCTCCGCCCCGAGCGCCCGGAGCCCGTTCAGGTGGAAGTCGAACTTCCGCAAACCGAGATTACATCCACCCGGCGCCGAAACCTCCGCCTCGCCGAAGCGCGCAACCAGCGGCCCAAGCACTACGATTGACGCCCGCATAGCCCGGACAAGTTCGTAAGGGGCCGTGTATGAATCCAGTTCTCCGGCTTCTATCTGGAGGGTATGGTCGGAGAGATGCGTCTCCACCCCGAGGCCGTCGAGAACGGCGAGCATGGTGTTTACGTCTTTTATGCGCGGTACGTTGTGTAGTGTGGTGCGCCCCGGAGCTAGAAGCGCGGCGGCGATCAGCTTGAGCGCCGCGTTCTTGGCGCCGGAGACCTCGACCTCTCCATAGAGCGGCGCGCCGCCTTCGATCAAGAACCTCTCGGTCATTGTTCCTCCCCAGGTATTTTCTGATCTACATCATGAAACTGTGCCGCTATACCTAACTGAGAATCCTACAGGTTGTAGGTAACAAGACGGTTACACTATGACGACACTTTTGTTAAGCGGCCAACAGGGTGCCTACAGGCGGGATCTAGCCCTCACCGTACTTGCGGGCGACCCGAGTATAGTTCTCGCCGATGCTGCGACGCCGCTCGATATCTCTCCTGCGGCGGTCCAGCTCTTCTTCCTCGTCCTCAGATTCGCCAAGCTCGGAGAGCTCTTGTTCGGCCTTTTCTACCCGGTCTCCGGCCTCATCGACGTCTATCTCCTCGGCTGGAATCGCCTCTTCCACGAGGATCTGGACGAGGTTCTCCGACACCTTAAAGAAGCCATCGGAAGTCGCGTATACCAGCGTCTCGTCGCCCTGTAAAATTCGGACGTCGCCGATCTCTATAGTGGAGATGGTCGGCGCATGATCCACCAGAACCCCGATCTCACCGTCGTGAATGCGGGCAATTACCCGGCTTACCTCATCGTCGAAAACAGTCTCCTGGGGAGTTATAACCCGGCAAAATAGCTGGCGTCCGTCATCCGCCACTACTCTTTCTCACCTTCGTTTTCGTCATCTTCCTGGCCGTTTTCGTTCTCTTCATTCTGGTCCGAGTCCTCTGGAGAACCGTTCTCGCTTTCCTCGCCCTGGCCTTCTTCCGATTCGTCTTCCTCAGATTCCTCGGCTTCTTCGCCGCTCATACTGCGGGCTTTCTGCAGCGCCTCGTCGATGTCCCCGACCATGTAGAACGCCTGCTCCGGCAAGTCGTCGTGCTGGCCCTGGACAACCTCCTTGAAGCTGCGGATGGTGTCCTCCAGAGACACGAACTTGCCTTCGAGACCGGTGAACTGCTCGGCCACGAAGAATGGCTGAGAGAGGAAACGCTGCAAACGTCGGGCGCGGCCCACGATCACCTTGTCTTCCTCGGAGAGCTCGTCCATGCCGAGAATGGCGATAATGTCCTGCAACTCCTTGTACCGCTGCAGGATGTTCTGAACCTGCTGCGCCACCTGATAATGCTCGTCCCCAACGATTGAAGGGTCGAGAATGGTGGATGAAGAAGACAGCGGGTCGACCGCCGGGTAGATGCCCTGCTCCGTTAGCGCCCGCGTAAGTTCGACCGTCGAGTCGAGGTGGGCGAACACCGTGAACGGCGCGGGGTCGGTGAAGTCGTCCGCCGGGACGTAGACGGCCTGGAAGCTCGTGATAGACCCGTTTTTGGTCGAAGTGATCCGCTCCTGAAGTGCTCCCATTTCGGTACTGAGGGTTGGCTGATAGCCGACCTCTGAGGGCATCCGGCCCATGAGCGCGGAGACCTCGTTGCCAGCCTGGACGAAGCGGAAGATGTTGTCTAGGAACAGGAGAACATCCTGGCCCATCTCCTCGCGGAAGTATTCGGAGACGGTTACGCCGGTTAGACCGACGCGCAGCCGGGCGCCCGGTGGCTCATTCATCTGGCCGAAGATCATGGCCGTATTCTTGAGGACTCCGGCTTCTTCCATCTCGTAGTAGAGGTCGTTCCCCTCGCGGGTCCGCTCCCCCACCCCGACAAAGACGCTCGTCCCCTCGTACTCCAGGGCGATGTTGTTGATCAGCTCGGTGATGAGCACCGTCTTGCCGACACCGGCGCCGCCGAACAGCCCGACCTTACCACCCCGGAGCACCGGGCAGAGTAGGTCAATGACCTTGATGCCGCTCTGGAATTGCTCGGCCTGGGGTGAGAGGTCTTCGAACCTGGGCGACGACCGATGTATCGGCCAGAAAGCATCCGGACTCTCGACCTCGCCCTGCTCGTCCACCGGCTGACCGAGCACGTCCAGCACCCGCCCGAGGACGTTCTCACCTACAGGAACGGATATGGGTTGACCGGTGTCTTGCACGTCCAGGCCGCGCTGCAGGCCGTCGGTGCCGGACATGGCGACCGCCCGTACCAAGTCGTCGCCGAGTAGCTGCTGCACCTCCATGGTCAGCGTCTGCTCGCCCTCGGCACTCTGCATCTGGACGGTGAGGGCGTTATAGATCTCCGGTATTTCCTCGCCGGGGAATCGGACGTCCACCACCGGGCCTTTGACCTCAACGATGGTCCCTACGCCACCTTGTTGGTGATCGTCGTGGCCGTTGCGCTGGCCGTCCTCCTGTGGGCTGCTTTCGCTGCGGACGTTGCCGCCGTTTTCCTCTGTCATGTAAAGCTCCTTTTAGTTAGCCCAGCGCCTCGGCGCCCGCCGCGATCTCCAGAATTTCCTGGGTGATCTGGGCTTGCCGCGCCTTGTTCATCTGCTGCGTCAGGTTGTCCGCCATCTCGTTGGCATTGTCGGTCGCGCTCTTCATAGCCGTCATCCGGGCTCCGTGCTCACCGGCCGCGCTCTCCAGGAGAGCCTGCCAGATCACCGTCTCGACGTATTTCGGTATGAGGTCGGTGAGGATCTCATCCACCCCCGGAATGTACTCGAACGGGTTATTGTCGCCACCGCTGTACGATTGACCCTGGTCTTCTTCCTCTTCGTTCTCGTCGGGGGCGGCGGGCAAGAGTCGGGTAACGACCGGCTCCTGGACCATCGCGCTCCCGAAACGGTTGTAGATCAGGTAAACCTCGTCGGCTTCTTCGTCTTCGAAAAGTCCCGTCAGACGGCGCCCTATCTCCTGCGAGTGGTGGTACTGGGGGGAGTCGGAGATGCCGGTGAAAGTCTCCTCCAGCTTGATGCGCCGGAACTGAAAGAAAGTCACTCCCTTACGCCCCATCGCAATCTGCATCAAGTCGTGGTCTTGCTCCTGCCGAAACCGGACCGTACGCCGAAGCAACTGGGAGTTGAAACCTCCAGCAAGCCCCCTGTCGGCGGTCATTGTGGCGATGGCGACGGTATTTACCTGCTCCCGTCCGGCCAGCAACGGGTTCTTGCTGTCTTTCGCCTTACCGGCGATGTCCCGCATCATCTGCTGCATGTTCTCGGCGTAAGGCCGGGAGTGATGTACCCGCGCCTCCGCCTTCCGGAACTTGACGCCGGAGACGGTCTGCAGCGCGTTGGTAGTCCTGGCCGTGTTCCGGACCGACTGTATCTGGCTCTGGAGGTCTTTAAGTGTAGCCAAGCTCTAGCTCGCCTCTTCCTCTTCCGACTCTTCATCCTCGTCGTCGCCGGGTCCCATGTCTATAGAGACGCTGCTTTCCTCCGGCTCGTAGTTGCGGTTAAAGTTCTTGATGGCCTCCTTGAGGCTTTCCTCGTTCTCGTCGGAGAGGGTTTGCTCGTCCCGGACGGACTCCAGGATCTCATTGTTGCTGTCGCGCATGTAAGACCGGAACTGGCCCTCCCAATCGGGGACGTTGTTCGCCTCGATCTCATCCAGATAGCCATTACTGACGGCGTAGATGATGACTACCTGCTCCTCGACCGGCAGCGGTTCCCGCTCGTCCTGCTTTAGGATGGCGAGCTGCCGCTCCCCGCGGGCCAGGGTGTCCTGGGTAGCCTTGTCCAGGTCAGTCCCGAACTGGGAGAAGCTCTGTAGTTCGCGGAACTGGTTCAACTCAAGGCGCATCGTACCGGCGATGCTCTTCATCGCCTTGATCTGGGCCGACCCGCCGACCCGAGACACCGAGTTACCCGTGTCGATCGCGGGCCGCTGGTTCTGGTTAAAGAGGTCGGTGTCCAGGAAGATCTGACCGTCCGTGATCGAGATGACGTTCGTCGGAATGTAAGACGAAATGTCCCCCGCCTTCGTCTCGACGATCGGCAGCGCCGTCAGCGAACCTCCCCCGTAGTTATCCGACATCCGGGCCGCCCGCTCCAGAAGACGAGAGTGAAGGTAGAAAACGTCTCCGGGATAAGCCTCACGACCCGGCGGACGACGCAGCAAGAGCATCATCTGCCGGTAGGCGATGGCGTGCTTGGAGAGGTCGTCGAAGATAACCAGCGCGTCCCCTCCCTCATACATGAAGTGCTCCCCGATGGCGCACCCGGCGTAAGGGGCCAGGTACTGAAGCGTCGCGGATTGAGAGGCGGAAGCGTTCACGATGGCCGTATATTCCAGGGCGCCGGCTTCCTCCAGGTCGCGCTGTACGGCGGCGACGGAGGAGTCCTTCTGGCCGATGGCGACGTAAATGCACTTCACGTCCTGGTCACGCTGGTTGATGATCGTGTCGACCACGATGGAAGTCTTGCCGGTCTTCCGGTCGCCGATGATCAACTCGCGCTGTCCACGGCCGATCGGGATCATGGCATCTATAGCCTTGATGCCGGTCTGAAGCGGCGTTTTCACTTCCTGGCGCCGGATGACGCCGGGAGCGATGATCTCCACCGGACGATTGGCCTCTGCCTCGATGTCGCCTTTGCCATCCATCGGTACGCCGAGTGAGTCTACGACCCGTCCCAGAACGCCACTACCGACCGGGATGCTCGCCAGCTTCTCCGTGCGCCGAACGGTGCTGCCTTCCTGGATGTGCCGGTCGTCGCCGGCGACGATGACCCCGACGTTATCTTCCTCCAGGTTCAAAGCGAGCCCCAGAACCTTCTCTCCCCGGGTGTCCTCGAACTCCAGCATCTCCTGGTACATCACGTTGGAGAGGCCGTGGACCCGGGCGATACCGTCGCCCACGTCCAGAACCTGTCCGACCTCCTCCGTTCGGACCCGGTTCTCGTAGTCCGTTATCGCGCCTTTTAGTATTGAGGAGATCTCCTCCGGCCTGAGTTGATCAGCCACTTGCAACACTCCTCTCGGTCATCTCTTGCCGGAGGCCGTTGAGCCGCCCCCGAACGCTGCTGTCTATCAATATCCCCCCGAACCGGAAAACCGCGCCACCCATGATATCCGGGTCCACGCTGGTCTCCAGAACTACCTCTTTCCCATCCAGTATTTTACCGAGCCGCTCTTTTACCTGCCCTTCCATTTCCTCCGAAAGCTCCACGGCGGTGATAACTTCAACCTCCACCCGGTCGAAGTGTTCCTCCACGAGTACCTCGTAGCGGCGGAGTACGTCCGGGAAGATCTCATTTCGACCGTTGTCCGAGAGAACCTTCAGGAAGTTGCTCGTCGAGGCCGTCATATCTTCGGTGAGCTTGTCCAGCGCCTGACGCTTTTCGCGCTCGGTGATCTGGGGGCTGTAAAAGAACTCCCTTAACTCTTCGATTTCGTCCAACGCCCCGTTGAACTTTTGCAACTCCGAGAGGACGTCTTCCAATTCCTCCCGTTCGCGGGCGGCGGCGTAGAGGGCTTCGGCGTAAGTAGAGACGGCGCTCAAGCGTTCCGGCTCCCGTCCCGCGAGACGCCGCCGGTCACTTCGGCCTCCAGGTTGTCCAGTGCTTCGGAGATCAGTCGTTCGTGCTCGTCGTTGTCTACTTCGCGCCCAAGCACCCTCTCGGACGCATCTATAACCATTCCGGCAACCTCGCCGCGGACCTCGCGCAGGGCCGTATCCCGCTCGCGGCCTATCTCCTCGCGGGCCCGCTGGATTATCCGGTCTCCCTCTTCGCGGGCCTCAGTGCGGATACGCTCCCGCTGCGATTCGCCCTGCTTGCGTGATTCGTCCAGGATGCGCCGGGCCTCGCCACGGGCCTCGTCGAGCTGACGCCGGTAGTCGGCCAGGAGTTCGCGGGCCTCGGTACGGGTTTTCTCAGCCTCGTCAATCGCCTGCTCAATCTGGGCCTGTCGTGTCTGAATGCGATCCCGTATCGGCGGAAAGACGAACCAGTACAGCAGAGCTATCAGGATCGAGAAAGATACGATCTCCCAAAAGATCAGGCTGACCCTGGGTAGGTCGAATATGACAGAATCATCCATGCGCTCTCCTCTCCTACTGCCCTATCCCCCGGCGAAAACGAAGGTGAAGAGAATGGCGAACACCAGCGCATAGAGCGCAAACGCCTCGACCAGTCCGATGCCGAGGAACATAAGGGTTCTTGTCTGCTCGAACGCCTCCGGCTGCCGATGGATGGACGCAATCGTCTGACCGATAAGGTATCCCATGCCGGCTCCCGCGCCGATAACCCCGCCGCCGGCCGCGATGCCGGCCCCGAGGTATGTCAGCCCCGTCTCGATATTGCCGCTGGTCTGAAGTAGTGCCAACATTTCCATGTGTTGCTCCTCTCTGCTATTTTCTTGCCGTATTTACAAAAACTCTAGTGAGCCTCGCTGGCGAACATAGCCTGTTCTATGTAAACCTGCGAGAGTATAGCGAATATGTACGCCTGTATTACGGAGACGAAGATCTCGAACGCATATATCACCACTGCTACCGGTACGGAGACCGCCGCCGTCGCAATACCGAAGGTTAGTATCAGGCTCAGGAACACGAAGATGAGCAAATGTCCTGCCAGCATGTTGGCGTAGAGACGCAAGCCCAACGTGAGCGGCTTGGTTACGTACTCCTGCAAGAATTCAAGTCCCCAAATAAAAGGAACCATAACCTTCGGTATGCCTGGTGGCGCGAAGCTCTTGTAGTATCCTCCCACTCCGTTGCGTCGAAACGCAAAGTATTGGGTTATAAGCAAGGTCATTAAAGCCAACGTCAGCGTGAAAGAGATGCTGCTGGTTACCGGGTAGCTGTTCGGTACTAGCCCGATCAGGTTTAGCGTTAGTATGAAAATAAAGAGTGTCAGGGTGTAAGGGTATATCACCCGGCCTGCCTCACCCTGCTGCCCGCCGATGTGATTGCGGCCAAAGTTGAAGATGTCTTCGACGATCACCTGGTAAGCGCCGGGCCTGTTTTTGAGGAACCTGCTGCCTATAAAGAGTATGAGGAACGTTACCGCAGTTCCGAGAAAAAGGAACCAGATAGTTTTATCTATAGAGATGTCCAGGGGACCAATTTGTATGGGTATTACCCACTCGTGGTGCGCCTCCCACGAGTGCAGGATCTTCTTTCGTATCTCTTCCTGACTGAGTTGCGCCAGCATGGTCAAATTCGCCAACGTAGTAGTCAAACTTTTGTCCTCCGCTCTATTCTATTTTCCACAAGTTGCCCATCCTGAACCTTGGTACTCTTCTTGCCCAGCAAAACCGGCACGAGCAATACATTCTCTGCGACGTAAACCGCCACGAAAGCGACCATCATAGTAACCACCGGCCAGAGATCCAGGTAAGCCGGAACCGTCAAGGCCACCGCAGCAAATAACAGCCGCGCCCCGAAAGAAGCGCCTCCGATAAACATTCCTCTCGCAGTAGATCTCCCCGTCAGTAGTGAAGCCGTGAGTGCCGTCGAAACGAAACTTATCAAGCCAACAGTTACTCCGTACATCAGGGCCGTCATATAAGCGACGCCGTACACATATAGCGTCGCAACTCCGACCGGCACCGAAAGCGCCAGAACGCAAGCCGCATATACCAAAGCCAACCGCCAGTGAGGGCTCATCCGCCGCCTAAGTTCTTGAGTTGCAGATAAATGTAGAAGAGCGCCGTGGCAAAGCCGGCCGCTAAACCGAGCAACAGGAACAACGGGAGCGTGCCTAGAAAATTGTCGAGAAAATAACCACCAACCGTAAGACCGGCGATGATGAGGAGAAAGGCGATTCCAACACCTATATATCGGGCATAATCCGACCTCAAGCCACCCTCGCGAAAACTCGTGTAAACCATCGCAAGGATCATACCCTACCGCCGAATTTGTTGCAAAGAGTTTCAAGCTGTTATTGCGGCAATAGTCAGAGTGAAGACAAGATCCACCGCTCCAAACACGCCGGCTCCGAAGATCAATGTGTACGAGAAGACCGACCTAAACCGATTCTCGGGGTGGTTGTAGAAAATCAGGTGAAGCAGCACGTGGACGACAAAGAATACGTCCAGGCCAAAGATCAGGCTGGGGGCTCCTCCGTCGCCGAGGAGCCCCCAGAATAGAAGTGCGTAAACCGGAACGTGCAGGGCCGTAAAGGTTACGTAACCGGCTTCGTCGCTCATTCGGGATAGACCGGGGAATATCTTCCACTCTTTTGCCCGGATCGCATCCATCTCGTGGACCAACAGGAAACAGAACCCCAGAATAAAGAAGGGATGTTCGGACACGGTCTACTCCTCGCTACCGATCTGATTTGACTGCACGAAACCTCTGATCATCTCAGCGAGTCTCTCCGGTTGATCCTCCGGTACGAAAGTACGAGAGTTGGGTACGGATTCGAACGCGGAATTCGGAAAGTCCTGTTGCAAACGGCAACCCAACTTCGAAGAGAAAAAGATGTCTTTCTCTCCCCAGGCGATCAGCACCGGACGGTCGAAGTTTCCGAAGGTGCGGGCGGCCTCCAGAGTGTAACGGACCGACACTTGACTCAGAAATTTTGTAAGGTCACATCGCACATCAGAACTTTGGGTCAAGGGTTGCATGTAGGCGTCGAGAACTTCGGTGTCCATCTTGCGCGCCGCCACCGACCACATGAGCGCACGTTGGGCAAAACGAGCCCGGAGTGCCCACGCAACGATGTCGACGAAACGCCGACCAAAGAACTTTGCGCCATACTGAAAAGGCTTGAGGAGCGTTGGCAAGAAAGCTTCGTAAGCGTCGCAGTTCGTGAGGACGAGCCGCCAGAGGCGTTCAGGGTGCCGGGATACGGCTATCTGGCATATGGCTCCACCCGTGTCGTTGCCGACCAGGGTGATGTCTCGAAGGTCTAACGCTTCTATGAAGTCCGAAACGATTCGCGCCACTCCTCCGGGGCTCAGGTCGGCGTCCGGGGGCATCGGAACTCGATGTCCGCCGAGTGGGAGATCCGGGGCGATGCACCGGTAGTGCCGGGCGAGGTGAGGAATGACTTCACGCCAGAGCGTGCTGTTTACCAGTATCCCGTGGACGAATACGATGGGAGGTCCCTCCCCCATCTCCCGGTAACGTACGACGCCCTGCTGCAACCGGATCTCTTTTGTCTCTCCGAACGT
>JBARZO010000358.1:0-3330 GCA_049650165.1 Rubrobacteraceae bacterium | reverse complement strand
TTTTAGAACTTCTTCTTCGGAGGTCATCTTTTCGGCCTCCTCCTGGGATTGTTTCAAGATCCGGTCGCTCTCGCTACGGGCCTCATCGAGCATCGCCTGGCGTTCTTTAACGATCCAACGCGCCTGTTTGAGTTCTTCCGGAATTGTCTGTCGCATCTGGTCGATGACGTCGAAGGCGGCGTCCCGGTCGACCATCGCCGTGTTGCCGAACCCCGGGAAGCTGCGCGCCTCCTCTACCAACTCCTCGAGCCTGTCTATTAGTACCAGTACGTCCATCGGAACCTATCCTTTAGTCTCGTGCTCTCCCCGACTATCGCCCGAATATTGCTCCCGGACGGTGTCGAGTATCCCCTCCGGAACCAGCCCCCGCACATCTCCGCCGAGGCCTGCGATCTCCCGCACCGCACTCGACGATAGAAAGCTGTATTCCGCCGCCGACATTATAAAGACTGTCTCCAACTCAGGATACAGGTTTCTGTTGAGTTGCGCCTGCTCGAACTCCAACTCGAAATCCGAAACTGCCCGCAATCCCTTGACGATCACCCGCGCACCCTGCTCCCGGGCGAACTCTACCAGGAGGCCCGTCATGACTTCGACCGAAACGTTGTCCAGGTCGCCGGTGACCTTCTCTATCAACCGGCCCCGATCCTCGGCGGACAACGTCGCCTTTTTACGCAGGTTACCACCGACCGCAACTACTACATGGTCGAATATAACGGCTGCCCGCCGGATAATATCTACGTGACCTTCCGTGATGGGGTCGAAGCTTCCAGGGCATACGGCGAGGTTCATAGTGAGGTCAGACCTCTCAAATATGGATATATACGTTCCACCGTAGCGCCGTGTTACGCCTTTCATGCCGCCCGTCATAGCCTTACCCGGAGCTTCCCCGCTCTCGACCACGATCTTTCCTCCGGTCGCTAGCAAAGCTGGTAGACGCGAAAACACGCTCCCCATCTCCGTGGCGGCGATTTTATACGGAGGGTCCAGCAATATCAAATGGAACAATCGACCACCCTCAATCATGGTTTCTACCGCGTGTTTTACGCTTGACCGCATGATCTCTGCCCGATCCTCGAAACCGGTAACATGCAGGTTATCCTGGATCGCGGTGATCGCCTTTCGCTCGTTCTCCACGAAAACAGCTTTGCCGAAACCTCGACTAAGGGCTTCTATTCCTAAAGAACCCGTACCAGCATAGAGATCTAGGACCGCTCCGCCATCGAAGAATTGTCCCAGGGAGTTGAATAGGCTCTCTCGTACCCGGTCTGAAGTAGGACGAACGCCGGGAGGAACCGGTCCGAGCCTTCTACCCCGGGCAGAGCCGGCAATAACGCGCACGCTATTCCCGGAAGAGCCACTCGACGTCCGCGCCGAGTAGCTCTTTGATCTCTCGCCGCAGAGGACGATGGACGGGGTCCTTGAGCGTCGGGTCCTTCGCAACGAGTTCGAAGGCTTCTTTGCGGGCCTCCACCAAAACCTCTATATCGCGCAAGAGCTTCGCCATCTTGAGGTCCGGCATACCGCTCTGGCGACTGCCGAACAAAGTTCCCTCACCCCGGATTGCGAGATCCACCTCAGAGAGCTTGAAACCATCCTGATGCTCACAAAGTGCTTCGAGGCGGCTGCGACCGTCGTCAGTCTTAGGCTCCCCGATCAGGAAACACTTCGGCGGGTGGAGCCCGCGACACACTCGACCGCGAAGCTGATGAAGTTGTGACAGCCCGAAACGCTCGGCGCCCTCTATAACGATCGCGCTGGCATTCGGCACGTCCACCCCGACCTCTACCACAACCGTAGCCACCAACACCTCTATCTCCCCAGACCGGAATGCCGCCATCACTTCACGCTTCTCGGCGGCCTTCATCCTGCCGTGCAATAGTCCGACCTTGCGCTCCGGGAAGATCTCCTCTTCGAGTTCCTCGTACAATTCCTCTGCCGCCCGCACGTCCTCCAAGGCTTCGGATTCCTCGACTAGCGGACAGATGACATACGCCTGCCTCCCATCGTCGAGCTCCGAACGCACCGCTTCGTAGGCTTCTTGCCGCTGCGCCAAGTCCAACATGTGAGTCTCGACCGGCTTGCGGCCCGGCGGAAGCTCGTCTATTACGGACACTTCTAGGTCCCCGTATAACGTGAGCGAGAGCGTCCTGGGGATGGGCGTCGCGGTCATCACGAGCGTATCCGGCGTGGTGGCCCCCTTCTCCTTGAATACCATTCGTTGGCCCACCCCGAAGCGGTGTTGCTCGTCCACAACCACCAGAGAAAGGTCCTTGAACTCGACGCCTTTCTGGATCAGGGCGTGCGTACCGATAACAACGTGGGCCTCGCCCTCGCGTACTCTTTCCAGAACCTCTCGACGCTCCGCGGCGTTCTGCGAACCGGTCAACAAGACGACGTTCACCGGTAGGTCGGATAGCGCGGCGGAGATGGAGAGGTAGTGCTGCTCGGCCAGAACTTCGGTCGGGGCCATGAGGGCTCCCTGGCCGCCGGATTCGACAGCTGTCAGCAGGGCGGCGACCGCCACGACGGTCTTGCCGCTACCTACATCGCCTTGCACCAGGCGGCGCATTGGCTTCTCGGCACGCATGTCGTCTAGTAGCTCCACAGTTACGCGCTCCTGAGCCCCGGTTAGGCCGAACGGCAGAGCTTTTAGAAACGGGTTGAGCAGGCTGCCGTCCCCCTTGTGACTCTTTCCGGCTTCATCTTTCTCCAGTCGCTTTTTGCGGGCGGCGAGCCCGACCTGGATCAGGAACAACTCGTGGAATATCAACCGCCGCATCGCGCTCTTGAGTGCCGCCCGTCCGGACGGGAAATGAACCTCCCGAACCGCATCATTCATGCCGGCCAAACCGTGACGGACGAGAATATCTCCCGGCAGTGGGTCGAGGACGTGCCCGGCCTCGTCCAGCGCCCGATGTATGAGCGTCCTCATCCGGCGCGCCTGGATGTTCTTGTTGACCGGATACACGGGCACGAAGCGTCCTGCGTGCGCGTTGTCTTCCATGCTGGCCGGGTCGTCTATGACCTCGACGTTCTTGGCGGCGAGCTGGATGCCGTAACGGCGCTGAACCTCACCGGACACGACCACCACGACTTCCGGCACGAGCTGTCCCAGGAGCCAGTGCCGGCCCCATACCGTCGCCGGCATATAACCCGTTCCGTCGTACAGTTGAACTGAGAAGCCGGGAGAACGCCCCCGAACCGGTCGACCTACGGGCTTAGTGCTGACAACCCGGGCCATGATCGTCGCCTTCTCTCCCACCCGAAGGTCGGAGATACGCTTTAGGTTCGAGAGGTCTTCGTGGCGCGAGGGATAGTGTGAGATCA
>JBARZO010000357.1:0-2320 GCA_049650165.1 Rubrobacteraceae bacterium | reverse complement strand
GGTCCGGGACGTTCGCCGCAGAGTCGAGGAGTCGGGAAGATCTTGCCGGGGTTGGCGATCTGATGCGGATCGAAGGCGCACCGCAGTAGCTGCATGGTGTCCATGTCGTCGTCTGTGAACATCTTGGGCATGTGCTTCTTTTTGTCCTCCCCGATTCCGTGCTCGCCGGTGAGCGAGCCGCCGGCGTCGAGACACGCCATGACGATGTCTCCGGCAAGGTCGTGGGCCTTCTCCGCCTCCCCCTCGTTGCTATTGTCGTAGAGGACGAGCGGGTGTAGGTTGCCGTCCCCGGCGTGGAAGACGTTGGCAACCCGGAGGCCGTACTGTTCGCCGAGCTCGGTGATCTTGTGCAGCACGGATCCCAACTCCGTGCGCGGAACTACCGAGTCCTGCACGTAGTAGTCGTTCGAGATGCGGCCCATCGCCGCAAACGCCGCCTTGCGAGCCTTCCAGAACAGCGCCCGCTCGTCGTCGTCTTCAGCGACCCGAAGCTCGACGGCGGACTTCTCTTCGCAGATCTTGATGACCCGATCGAACTGGTTGTCCACCTCGGCCTCCGGCCCGTCCAACTCGATGACCAGCGTGGCCCCGGCGTCTTCCGGCAGGCCGGGCGCTATGGCCGCCTCTACCGCGTCCATCGTCAGGCGATCCATCATCTCGACCGCCGCCGGTACGATGCCCTCCTCGATGACCGCCGATACGGCCTGCCCGGCGGCCTCGGTATCCTCGAAGCCCGCCAGCAACGTCTTCACCGACTCCGGGGTACGGGCTACGTTCAGCGTGATCTTGGTCGCTATCCCGAGCGTCCCCTCCGAACCGACGAACGCCCCGAGCAGGTCGTATCCCGGCACGTCTGGAGACTTACCGCCGCCCAAGTGCGCGATCGAACCGTCCGGCAACACGACCTCCGCGCCCATGACGTGGTTAGTCGTGAAACCGTACTTCAGACAGTGGACGCCGCCGGAGTTCTCCGCGAGGTTTCCGCCGATGGAAGAGATGATCTGGCTGGCCGGGTCCGGGGCGTAGTAGTAGCCTTCGTCGGCTACTTCCTGGCTCACCCAGACGTTGATCACACCCGGCTCGACCACGACCCGCCGGTTCGGGATGTCGGTCTCCAAGATGCTCTTCATCCGGGACATCACGATGAGCACGCCCGCCTTAACCGGCAATGCCCCGCCTGAGAGCCCGGTTCCCGAGCCGCGGGCCACGAACGGTATCCCTTCGTCGTAGCAGAGTTGGACGACCTTCTGGACCTGTTCGGCGCTCTCGGGGACTACTACGAGGTCCGGGACTACCCGGTATTCCATAAGGCCGTCGCACTCGTAGGTGCGTAGCTGCTCGTGCTCGTGGATCACCCCCTCTTCCCCGAGGATGTCCTGCATGTCTTGTATGAGCCGACTACGCTCCATAAGCCCTCCTTATTGTTACGAGATCACGTCCCGTCCCCTATTTCGTGCTGTGCCAGGTCTTCTATAAGGGTGAGTATCGCCGAGTGGTCCTTGTCACCTCTCCCCTTCGCCTTCAACGATTCCAACATTTGATCCACGATAGCGGTAACCGGCAACGATACCCCGTATTCTCTGCCCGCCGCGAGCGCTATTCCCAGATCCTTGTGATGTAATTCTACCCTAAAGCCGGGGTCAAAGTCATGCCCGACGAACTTCTCCGCTTTAGCATCCATCACATTGCTCCCCGCGAGTCCTCCCGAAAGCGCATCAATAATTGCCTGCGGCTTCACACCGGCTTTCGACCCGAGCACCAGCGCCTCCGAGACCGCCGTGATGTTGAGCGCCACCACGATCTGGTTGCAAGCCTTGACCGTCTGACCGGCCCCGACATCACCGACGTGCGTAGCAACCTTGCCCACCACATCGAAAATTGGCTTTGCCCGCTCGAAATCCTCCTCGCTACCACCAGCCATGATGGAGAGCTCGCCCTTCTGAGCCCCAACGTCGCCGCCGCTGACCGGGGCGTCCACTATAGAAGCGCCAAGTTCCGCTGCCTGCTCGGCCAGCTCCCGCGTCACGACCGGCGAGATGGTGCTCATGTCCACGATCAGGGTTCCTTCGCGGACAGCCTCGAAAACTCCCTCTTCGCCCGCCAGGACTTCCTCGACCTGCGGCGAGTTGGGGAGCATGGTGATTATTACGTCGCACTGTTCGGCGTCTTCTTTGTAACTTTCTACTACCTCCGCGCCCTCTCCGGCCAGCTCTTCGGCCTTATCGGACGGACGGTTGTAGACAACGAGATCGTAGCCCGCCTCTATGAGGTTGTGGGCCATCGGCCCGCCCATGATCCCGAGCCCTATAAATCCAACTTT
>JBARZO010000356.1:0-3621 GCA_049650165.1 Rubrobacteraceae bacterium | reverse complement strand
GGCGACGATTGATCGAGACGAAGCTGTTCTTGAGGATCGTGTAACGGTGCGCCGCAACCTGACTCGGGTTGCCGGCACGGTCAACAACCAAAGCCCGGATCGTCTGGGTGGCGGTAACCGGGATCGTCCTGTTGAACGTCCGGCTGTCCAGGGTCGGCCGGGAGCCGTTCACCGTGTAGTGGATGGACGCACCATTCTCCGCACTGAGCGTAACCCTCTGGAGTCGGTCGTACCTTCCACCGCCGGGTGTGGCCGTCGGCTTTGCAGGGGCAACTGTGTCCTTGAGGATCTGTAGTTCCCTGCCACCTATGTCGGTGCCGCCTACCGTGTACTGTCCGGCGACGGTCAGCGTTCCGTCGGCCAATTGTTCGAGGTCGGCGCGAGGGATGGTGGCCGTCCAGGACTTCTCACCGGCGTTCGTGGACAGCGAGCCGGTGGCGTCGAAGGGAACAGATCCTCCCGATCCGTCGCTCACCGTACCGGTTACGGCTGTCGCATCTGACTGGGCAGTGCCGCCGAGCACCAGATCTCCGCTGGTCAGATTGACGGCCTCGTCGTCGGCGGTGACGACGGCGTTGGCCTCCTGCGGTGAGCCCTCGCAACCAAGAGCGGGACCGTTGGCGTTGCCGACGCCCTCTACGAACTGACTCTCGGGCGGCAAGGGAGCAACGTGCCCGTAGCCCATCGCGTGGTCTCCGTTGAGGATTGCCTGTTTCGGATCGACGTTGTCTCTGTTCCTCTCGATGTTGTACGGTTCCTTGTAGATCGCGCGGAATCCGTCGGTAGTCCCGGGGGTCCTCACGACCTCGTTGGGACCGGCCCGGAACCTGGAGCCCACCCGGATCTCTCCGCTATTGAGCTGATCCACCGGGATGGGCGTGCCGTCGGCGAAGGAGGCGTGACCCTCGACGTAGACGTCCGAGGTGTCAGCGGTGTCGGTGGCGTCTATAGGATCGTCGGTTATAAGGATGTCGTCGACGAGAACCTCATCGGTCCCGCCGTCACCCGTCACTACGATCCGATCACCGGGAATTATGTCGGGGGTGATGTTCTCCCAGCAGTCGCCCGGCTGCGGGGCACCCGCGGGACCATGGTTGACTTCCAGGCCTCCGCCCTCGGCCGTATTTTGAGCCGGACCGCCCGCGGTGCCGATCTTCACCCCGTTACGGAAGACTTCGACCGTCATCGGATCTCCCACCGTGTAACCAAAAACCGCGACGAAGTCGATGTTGTGGGCGACGGTTATGTTCTTACCATCCCTAATCCCAGGACCAGTAGGTAGCGCCCACGAGGTGGCAGCCAGGCCTGCGCTCACAACTAAAGCTGCGGCGGATGCCGCCAGCAGTTTCTTCAACCTGCGCCGTCCCTTCTCCGGTGATACTTCGTAGTTAGCTGTCATTTCCTTTCTATCTCCTTTTTGCTATTGGCTAACGTCGGTCGCGAGTACGAGTGACTTCTCGTTCTGGTCACGGCCCGCAGACCATCCGACCAGCCCAAAATCTACGATTGGTGCGGCTACTTTCAGTGAGAAACACTTCTGAGGTCTCACCATCCAAAACCTCCTTTTTCTAGATATCCAGCCGAATGATCTCCTACCAACCCACGCCTGCCATCCCAAATATGGGCGATCTTTTTCTAGTCTGGATAGGCTAGATCCGCGTGCATAAAGGCAATTGAGAAGGCGCCGCCGTTACCGAGGGCGCCTTCTACTGATAAATGATCGGTTAAGTAGATTTGCTAGTGTTCGTGGGCGTGTCCGTCGTCCTCTTTCTCGCCACCACCGCTGGAGTGGTTGGAGTGGCCCTTGCCTTCCGGAACGTCCAGGGCTACCGGTTGGCGGCTGTCACCAAAGGTGAGCATCAGGTTCTTGGCGTCTTCGGGAACCTGGAACACCAGGATGCCCTGGATCGCGCTTCCCTGGGGCAAGAGACCGGGATCCAGCTCGTTCCGGAGCGGCGTAACCCGGTCTATGCCCTCTCCGGTGAGTTGGAAGTCCTTGGCTGAGTAGTCGATGCCCGCTGTCTCTGCCGCCAGGCTTACGTCCACGTTGAAACGCTTGTAACCTTCAGGGGTCATGTCGGGTACGTTGGACGACATACTCATGCCGCTACGCTGGTACTTTTTCGTCTGCATGGGAGCCATGCTCTCCGGCGTGACCTCGTCGACGCGCAAGGAACCTCCGGGAATCTCCAACGAATCCCCGACACCCACCGGCGGCCCCTGGGCGCCCACTGCAGCGAGCAAACCCCACCCACCGGCAGCAAGAGCCGCCAGGGTGAAGATAAAGAGAAAGATCCCGGCGAACGAGGACCGGTAAGGCTTGCCGGCTGGGGGGACGGCGGTTGCTTTGCTGTGTTCGATCTCCGGGGCGGGGGACGATAAAGACATCCTTCGGTACATCCTTCCTCTCGTATCAGGTACGCTCACCCATAATGATCGCGCGGCGCGCCGGAGTTGCCATCGCAAATAGTGGCGATCTTTTTCTAGCCCAACTGGGCTAGAAGGCCCCACCAGTCCGGTAACTAAAGAGCCGGAGCCCCTGTGGGCCCCGGCTCTTTGAGGAGGTAGCTCGTGGTAACAGGTTACCTTGCGGAGAAGACCTTACTAACGCTTCCTGGCAGGTTGGACCGGGTCTTCCGCACGCTGGCCTGCACAGTGTACTTGCCCCGGCGGTTCGGCTTGTAGGTCGAGCGGAAGGTCGAGTTTACGAACCGCACGGTCTGGCGACGGATGAGCTTTCCGTTTCGCTTGATCAGTATGTTGACCTTGCCATTGTTCAAGTTGACTTTACCCGCAACATTCACCGGCTTTTTTGGGCGGGTGTTGTTCGGCGGCTTCATCGAGACCTTCGCCCGCACCTTAACGGTCCTGCTCGCCACAGAGGCCTTTACGGCGCGCTCTCCATTGAAGCGTGCCCGGTAGCTAGTGTTCCTCTTCGGCTTGAGTCCAGCGAGCCGGAACGAACCGTCGTTGGCGGTGTTCCTGCGGGCTACTGCCGTAAAGTTCTTTGCACCGGCGACTCTGCGCTCGATGACCACCTGCCTGCCAGAGAGGGCCTGGCCTCCAGCGTTGAGCTTCCCGGAGAGGGTCGTAGCCTGTCCGTACCTCAGGGTCGCAGGGCTCGCCGACAACCGCAAACCAGAAGTCGTGATCGCGGCCGCGGTGGCCCGGACCGGCAAAGATTCTGCGTTCAAAGTATCTTCCGCCGTAACCTTATAGTGAGAGACTGTTCCCTTGGGGGCGTTCTGATCTACAAAGGAAGGAGCGGTAAGCAGAGCCGAGTTGAGCTTGACGTACGTTCCTCGCGTGGAATCACTCCGGTACACGTTGTAACCGGCGAGGTCCGCATCAGTGTTGGCGTCCCAACTCAGGGAGATGCCGTTGGACGAATCCGGGGCTTTTAGCCCGGTCGGGGTTACGGGTGGAGCCTCGACTTCGGCGCCCTCTATGTCGTAGCGGCCATAGTTGGGATCTGGCGGCTGGGTTGGGTCCGTCGTCGAAGGACTGAGACGCTGCGATTCCCAGACCACGGTCTCACCACTGATCGCCGGGTTCGTCTGCGGGTTGCTGCTCGCCACCACCTGGAACGTCTGGCCGGTCTTCAGGTTCTTCCCGCGAACC
>JBARZO010000355.1:0-2515 GCA_049650165.1 Rubrobacteraceae bacterium | reverse complement strand
TCCCGTCCAACTCGATACCGACCGGCGCGCCCTCCGACTCCTCACCGGCCCGAACGTCCACCCACTGGTAGGCGACCTGGTTGCGGCCCAGGAAATCCCGCAGCTCGAAGGACTTGGGCGACCAGCGATGTCCGACGAGCCGGATCCCTTCGAACGGCGGCCGGTAAGAGGCCAGCCAGTCTTCCAGCAGGTCGTCCAGGGTGGGGTAGAGGCGTTCTTCCGGCGGGTCCCAGGGTTTTTGGAGGTAGTAGTCCAGAACGCGATTGTTTATGGCCCGGATCGCCGCGTCCGTATCCGCGTAGGCTGTCAAGAGCGCCCGCTTGGCGTCCGGGAACATGTCGCGGGCTTCCTCCAGGAACTCCACCCCGCTCATCCGGGGCATCCGCTGGTCCACCAGCATCAGCGCGACGGGGTCGCCGCGTTCCTGCACCTTCGCCAGAGTATCCAGCGCCGACGGCCCGGAGTCCGCCCGCAAAACCCGGTACTCGCGGGCATAGTTGCGACGGAGATCCCGCTCGACCGCCCGCAGCACCTGCGGATCATCGTCAACCGCGAGTATCACCGGCTTCGCCATAGCCCTCCCAGCGTCTCAAATACGTCTATCAAAAACCGTAACCGCACACTCAAAGCACGCCCGAAAGTCGCCCGGACGCTTGATGGAATTCTAACATCGCCTTCAACCCGCCCATTCGGGTAGGTTATTATCAGGTGTATATGAACAACTCCCGTGAATCCGCTGAGTTGCTGTTGAAAGCATGGCCGTCGATTGTCAGCGAATGCCGTGCGACGCTCGGCTCAGAGCTTTATTATCAAGCGGTCGTTTATCACAATCTGCGGAAAGCAGGTGCGCCACTTACTCAAATTGGCATGAACGTAAAGATGCAAATTGACAACCCTGTTTCCCAACTATTCCAAGAACTGGATTTGCGTAAGCATGAAAACTTCCGAGGCGGTTTTGAACCGATACCCGACGTGGCTATGTTCTCATCCTTGGTATCCTCAGATTGGAGACGGCGTAATTCTACCGCGACGCTTCGTGCGCTGTTGTTAGCAGTTGAGGTCAAAGCGTCTGAACGGGCCGGTGGGCGTTTGCGACCCGGAGAGGTGATCGGAGACATAGAAAAGCTGGCTGCCCATCGCGACGAGGCGGTCCACCACGGCACCGACTTCTACCCGGTAATGATGGTCATTGATACAGCACCTTTACTGAAAGAGCAAATGACCAACTACGGCTACACCGAAGCGATAAGATCTGCTGAAGAATTTGACGTTGGTTTTCTGTATCTCTCGCCAGATACTGAGTTTGATTCCGTGAGTGCCCATCTAAAGAGTCTAGATAGCGGGCGGCTCGCTTCTCTTACTGAGTAGCAGCGTATGAAAGAGTGAAGACGATAAAAGAATTGGATACAGTAGTATTGAAGCGAGACTTGAGTGGGCACAGACTCGAACGCGGGGATGTGGGGACCGTAGTCCACCGGTACAGCACCAGTGAAGCTCTGGAAGTAGAGTTTATTACTCTAGAAGGGGAAACTGCTGGCGTACTGACGCTCGACGCGGAAGATGTACGCTATAAGAAAATAGATGATTGAGACAGATTGTGGGACGAGTGACTACGAATAATGGAGTAATTCTTGGCTACGATCCGGGAGGCAATGGATCTCACGGTGTAGCGGCAATCAGGATTCGAGAAGGACAGATCGAAGATTCGGTCGAAACTGACACATTAAATACTGCAGAGTTCGTAATACGCTGGACCGAGAAACTGGATTCTATTATTGGCCTTGGAGTTGATACCCTAACGTGTTGGAGCACTGGACCAAGCGGATGGCGTGCTGCGGATCACTGGCTCCGTAAGGAATACAGTGCAGTTCAGAGGAGTGTCGTGGCGCCCAATGCCCTCAGTGGTTCTATGGGGCTTAATGGAATGTCGGTGCTGATTACGCTGCGCTGTCGAAACGGCAATATCCCTATCTCGGAAACACATCCCAAAGTCTTGTATAAGGCACTGAGTCAGAGAAAATACGACTACGGTTCTAACTCTGACAGAATGAATCAGGAGTTAGAACGATGCTTGGGTGTGGAACTGCAGATAAGAAATGAACATGAGTGGGATGCAGCAATCTCAGCTTTTGCAGCATGGAAGGGAATTTCAGGAGAATGGAAACACGATCTGCTATCCAAAGAAGATGAAGAGGCGTCGCGGCTAGTCTTCCCTTGTGGGTCTGTCAACCATTGGTGGCCGAAGTAGACACTGTAACAGTGTGCCTTTTTGAAGGGTTTGTACGATGAAGAACATAACATTGAGTGCTAATGAGAAGCTGATCGAGGCTGCCCGTGAGCGGGCACAGACGGAAAACACCACCTTGAACGAGCAGTTCAGGTTGTGGTTGGATGACTATGTTCGATCCTACCAACAAGCCGAGAAGGCGATGACAGTAGTGCGGGAGTTGCAGGGCAAGCTCCGAACCGGTGGGCGCAAGTTTACGCGAGACGAGATGAATGAACGATGATACGT
>JBARZO010000354.1:0-8092 GCA_049650165.1 Rubrobacteraceae bacterium | reverse complement strand
GTTTAGAAGGCATAGGAAAATTGCTCGTCGGCGGCGCCGTCTTACTGCTTCTAGTGGGTGGCTTATTCCTCCTGCTCGGACGGCTGGGAATCGAGCGTCTACCGGGGGATCTTATCTTCAGGCGGGGGAACGCAACCGTGTACTTTCCGATAGGGCTCATGATCCTACTGTCGGTCCTCGGTACTATCTTGCTCAACATATTTCTGCGACGCTAGATGCTGACTTCCGAGCTCGACTACGAGCTACCCGAAGACCTCATCGCCCAGCAGCCCGCAGAGCCCCGCGATTCTTCCCGACTGATGGTGTTGGACGTACCGAACGGTGAGATCCACCACCATATCTTCAGTGATCTGCCGAGTTTCCTGAAGGGCGGCGATGCCGTGGTCCTGAACGAAACGAAAGTCCTGCCGGCGAGGCTCGAAGCCCGGCGTCCCGGTGGCGGCGCCGTGGAGCTACTGTTTCTCCGCGACCTCGGCGGCCCGTGGGAAGTCCTCGCCCGCCCGAGCAAGCGCCTCCGACCGGGCATGAAGCTCTCTGCCGGTATAGACGAGCTTGAGGTGCTTGAGAGCCTCGGAGACGGACGCTGGACTTTGTGGGGCCGCGACGTGATGTCAACACTGAACCGTAGCGGACACATGCCGCTTCCCCCTTACATAGCATCCACTGAGAAAGCTGAGAGAGCTTACCAGACCGTCTACGCCCGTAACCCCGGTTCCGCCGCGGCCCCCACGGCGGGATTGCACTTCAGCGAGCGGGTACTCGAAGAGGTCAAAAGTGCCGGCGCGGACCTGGCGCGGGTCACACTACACGTCGGCACCGGGACGTTTACGCCGGTGAGGGTCGACAGGCTTGAGGCGCATCGGATGCACGCAGAGCACTACTCGGTGCCGAACGACACCGCCGAGGTTGTCGAAAGGGCAGAACGTGTGCTGGCGGTGGGAACTACTGTGGCCCGGACTCTGGAGAGTTGGGCGGCAAACAATATTGCAGATGGGGAGTCGGAGTTGTTTATCTATCCTGGTTACCGGTGGCGGACAGTGGACACGTTGCTGACTAACTTCCATCTACCGCGCTCGACGTTGCTGGCGATGGTGATGAGTTTTGCCGGGGTAGATCTCGTTCGGGAAGCCTATCGACAAGCGGTCGAGGAACGCTACCGTTTCTACTCGCTCGGGGATGCGATGTTGCTCGTCGGTGGTGGGAGAAGACTGTAGGCGCGCCGGTCTCCATAACGATAGACGCCCGCGACGGTGAAGCACGGGCCGGTGTGCTGAACACGCCTCACGGCCCGGTCGAGACACCGACCTTCATGCCGGTTGGGACGAAGGGTACCGTCAAAGGTTTGACGCCGGGAGACCTGAAATCCCTCGGTGCCGGCATCGTGCTCGGCAACACCTATCATTTGTATCTCCGCCCCGGCGCGGAGATCGTCGAAGCGGCGGGTGTGCTACACGGGTTCAGCGGTTGGGATGGCGCGATGCTCACAGATTCCGGGGGGTATCAGGTGTTTTCGCTCGCGGCTACGCGCAGCATTTCGGAGAAGGGTGTCGAGTTCGCTTCGGTCTACGACGGGTCGTTACACACTTTCACGCCGGAGCTCACGACGCGGGTGCAGGAGCAACTCGGAGCCGATATAGCAATGGTTTTGGATGAATGTCCGCCGGCAGATGCGGAGCGCAGTTACCACGAGGATTCATTGCGGAGGACGGCGCGTTGGGCGGAGCGGTGTAAAGAAGCTCACGCGAGGTCGGATCAGGCACTCTTCGGTATCGTGCAGGGTGGGTTGTACCCGGACCTGCGAGAAGAGAGCCTGGAGCGAACGGTCGAAATAGGCTTCGACGGATATGCGGTTGGCGGTCTCTCGGTGGGGGAGTCGCGGGAGGAGATGCTGTCGGTCTTGTGCGCTACGGCCCCGAAGCTGCCGCCGGATAAGCCCCGGTATTTCATGGGCATTGGGGACCCGGTAGGTGTGCTGGAGGTGATCGGGCTCGGCGTGGACATGTTCGACTGCGTATTGCCGACCCGGCTAGCCCGGCACGGGGCGGCGCTGACCGCCGATGGCCGGCTGAACCTCAAAAACGCCCGCTTTCGTCGGGACTTCGGACCGTTGGACCCGGAGTGCTCCTGCGAGACGTGTACGCAGCATAGCCGGGCTTACCTGGCCCACCTGGTGCGGGAGGATGAGTTGCTGGGCCACCGGCTCGTCACGCTGCACAACGTCCACTTCATGATGGACTTGTGTCGGCAGGCCCGCCAGAGGGTATACAAAAGGGACTTCAGAGAGTGGGCGGACGAGTGGAAAGCCCGTTACTCAGGCGCCTCCGAACGGTGCTAGAATTGTCCACTACTCTATGAACAGCACCAGGAACAGCCTGATCATCTTGGGGTTGGTGGTAGTCCTTATCGGGGTGGCCGCCTATTTCATTTTCATCCGTCAGCCGGTCGCCGAATCCGTTCAACTCGGTCTGGACCTGGAGGGCGGCGTCAGCGTGCAGCTCGAAGGTTCCCAGGCCGGAAATCGAGAGGTGACGCGCGAGGATATGGAGCGGGCTTCGGAGGTCATCCGCGAACGCGTCGACAGCCTGGGCGTTACCGAGCCCGAAATACGCCTCCAAGATCAGGACCAGATGGTCGTCAATATTCCCGGTATAACCGACTCCGACCGGGCCGTGGAACTTATAGGTCGCACCGCGCAACTCGGCTTCTACAAGGTACTCGCCGTGGAGCCTTCGCAGTCACCCGTGCCACGCGATGAGCTTCAAGAGACCAAGGATGACCTTCGGGAAGACCTCCAAGATGATTCCGAGTACCAAGAAGGAAATACCAAGATCCTCTTCGACGAAACGAATAACCCTCAGGGTGAAGGCGTCTTCGTCGAGGGATATATCGTACCCGAAGAGCCGGCGCTTACGGGTGGCGCGCTGACGGGCGCGAACATTACCACGGACCAGGCTGGTGGGCGGGCCGTTGAGATGCAGCTAAACGGGCAGGGCAGGGAGCAGTTTGGGGACCTCAGCCAGGAGATCGTCGAGAAAGCGTTGGCCGAGGGACGGGCCGGACAAGGGCAGCTTGCCATAGTCTTGGACAACGATGTCGTGAGCGCGCCGAGTGTAGAAGAACGCCTCGACCAGAGCGCGGTGATTATCAATAACACTGCCGCCGGTGGGTTGCCGCAGGACGAGGCTGAAGAACTGGAGATCGTCTTGCAGACCGGCGCGCTGCCGGTAGAGATGGAGGTTCTCTCGGTAACCACCATCGGCCCGACGCTCGGCGCCGAGTCGTTGAGGAGCGGCCTGATCGCCGCCCTCGCCGGCTTCGGGCTGGTGTTGGGATTCCTGCTATTTATCTACCGGGCTCTAGGGATCGTCGCTGACTTGGCCCTCTTGATCTACACGTTCCTGCTCTGGGGCCTCATCGCCGCCATCCCGATAACGATGACGCTGCCGGGTATCGCAGGTATCGTGCTAACTTTCGGGGTCGCGGCGGACGCCAACATCGTTATTTTCGAACGCATAAAAGAAGAAGTTCGGCGCGGCAAGACTCCTCGCACCGCCATTCAAATCGGCTACCAGAAAGGCTTCCGCGCCATTTTGGACGGCAACCTGACGACCCTGATCGTGGCTTTCATCCTGTTCGCGCTTTCCAGCGGCTCGGTGCGAGGTTTCGCGGTGCTCCTTACCATCGGTGTCACACTCTCCATGTTCACTGCTATCGTCGTGACGCGGGCGCTGCTGGGAACGATCTCCAGCCGCGGCATCCACCTCTCGCCGGCGATGATGGGTGTCTCTAAGAAGAGTGTCGGCACGGAACAGTCCGGGCGGGTGAAGTAATGACGCTGCGACGGACACTCGGGAAGATCGACTTCGTCGGCGGCTGGAAGGTGTGGTTTGCCATCTCAGGGGCGCTGTTGTTGCTTGGTCTCGGCGCCATAGCCCTCGGAAAGCTCAACTTCGGCATAGACTTCCAGGGTGGGGCCACGTTTACGGCACTGGAGCCTCAGCAGCAGCTTAGCGAGGGGGAGGTGCGGGAATCTCTGCCGGACTTCGTAAGTGGCGAAGCTGTAGTGCTGCAGGCGGGCGACGGCTACGAGGTTCGCACGCCGCCCATAAGCGAGAACGAGCGCGGTCAGGTCCGTGATTCGCTACAAAGTGCACTGGGGGCTGAGGTGAGTGAGACCAGCGTGAGCCCAACCTTCGGCACGCAGATCAGGAACCAGGCTTTACAGGCTATAGCCGCGGCGTTGCTCGTGATCGTGGTGTTCATCAGCATCCGGTTCGAGTTCGCCTTCGCGATGGCCGCCATGATCGCCGTGGTCCACGACGTTCTCATGACCATCGGTTTCTACGCTATCGTTGGCCGGGAGGTCAACCTCGTCACGGTGGTTGCCGTTCTTACGGTGCTCGGCTACTCGCTCTACGACACTATTATCATCTTCGACCGCATCCGGGAGAACGCGCCAGCCGTCGGATACAACCGTCGTCGCTTCGACGAGATGGTAAACAACTCGATCCGGCAGGTCGTAACGCGTTCCATCTACACCTCGGTCTCGACCATCATCCCGATCACGGCACTCCTGATCTTCGGCGAGTCCACCCTGAGCGACTTTGCGTTCGCCCTGCTCGTCGGAATCATCGCCGGTACCTACAGTTCACTCTTTATCGCCTCGCCAGTCCTCTCGCTCTACAAAGCCTGGCAGGCTGATCGTCGGGCACGGGTCGCTGAGTCCTCAGCCTAACAGCGCCGCCTAGCTGGACCGTAGACCGGTACCTTCGGTGCCGACTCATTTCAACCGCTTTGTATTAGACGCTGCCACCCTGTGGCACGTCACAAAGTAGTTTCCGGAAAAGGTATTACTTGAAGCCAGGCCTGGGGTAACTCATTGAACCCGGATCATGAAACGAGCGTAGTCGCCTCCGCAGCATTCTCGACGAGCTGTTCTACGAAATGTTTCCGGCTTACGCTCACTAACCCGATCATCCCGCTCTGGACTAGTTCCGGAAGCGGATCCAGGGACACGTACCCGACACCCGCGCAAGAGCTCAGGAGCATACCGGTGAGTTCCCTGGCCGTTGCCCTTCTGGGTTGCCAGCCGGTCCCCACCGAGCTGAGCGAGACAAACATATCAGCCTCTTCCTCGAAAGAAAACACCGCCAGAGCCTTTCCGCCGTCGTCCGAATTTACGGTGAGCCTCTCCTCCAGCCCAGCCCCGCGTTTGACGATCAGCCAGTAAGTGGCGGGTCGGCGTTGGGACCGGACGTTCGTATCCTTAGACATGGCGCTCATCCTTTCCCACAAGTTCTGTGTGCTTTGGGCGAAGGGAAAACCGTAAGGTAATGAGCTACGCCCGCCAACAGGAACACGTTGCACATACTTTATACTCTCTTGCTTTTCTCCAGTGAACCCCTGTAGGCCTCAACAGGCCGTAATTGTGTCAAAGTGTGTAGATAGTCCGGAGTCAGTAGCCTCGACTAGACAATAACAGATAGAAAATTGTAAAATGACCCTGTTTAAAGGAGTGGAAGGTATGGAGAAAGTCTGCTAGCGCTGATTCAGGTTGTCTGATTACCCGAGGGTTAGGATAATCTGCAAATCTGATGGCAACGGAAGAGGTTAATGGACAGCCCTCCGATAAGAGTGCTGATGGCCGATGATCACACCATGTTCCGTGAGGGGCTGGCGGGGCTTCTGGCTTCCTATGGAGGTTTGGAGGTAGTCGCCGAGGTTCCGAACGATGAGGAAGCTGTGGAGATTGCCCGCCACCATAAGCCCGACGTGGTGATCATGCAAGTGCAGGTGCCCTTCGAGCGGTCGACGAAAGCCCTGGAGCAGATACGCCGGATAACGCCCCAGCCTAAGGTAATTATCGTCACCATGTTCGAAGATCCGCACACTATCCGCGAGCTGCTCAAGATGGGGGTGAGCGCCTACGTGCTAAAGAGCGTCTCCTCTCGACACTTGATCGGGGCGGTGCGCGCCGCAGTGTTCGACCCGCAAGCTGAGAACGTGGTTGTGGGAATGCCTCGGCAGGCGATAGAAGAAGCCTCGGAAGGTACAGGGGGCGTCCTGACCGCCCGACAATTAGAGATCTTGCTCCTAGCCTCCCGCGGCATGAGCAACCATCAGATAGCCACTAGCGTCCACCTGGCCGAGGGCACTGTCAAGCGTCACCTAGCCGACGCCTACAAAAAGATGAACGTTGGCTCCCGAAGCGAAGCTGCAAAGAAGGCGCTTAGGGAAGAGTGGATCACCATCTCCGACGTTACCCAGGAAGACGAAGATCTGGAAGATGAAGAGTCGGACGAAGAGGGCGAGGAGGGCTCGGGGTAGAGTCCCCAACAGTGCTATAGGTTGCGTCGCCGTCTACGCCGGAATCAGGTTCTCCACCTCGTCCACGAGCGTGAGCAGGTCACTCATGCTGATATTCTTGATCTGACGAACCTCGCCGTCCAGGTGAATCATGGCATCCATACCGTCACTGTAGAGGATCTCGACCCAGCACAGGAGTTCTTCCCCCACCAGTGCCAACAAGTTGGTTCCGTCAGTGTTGTCATTTCGCACCAGCAGGTGCGGCCCGAACCTCTCCAACTCCCCATCTGGAGACTCCAAAGGATGCAGTAACACCTCGGCGTCGGGACGGTATCGCTGTAAAGCGAGCGCCAGCGTTTCGCGGTACATTTGCGGCTGCACGGTAACTAAAATACGCACGATCCTTATGCTCCTCACTTGTGGAAAACCACCACATACTGGCGTGCATAGAACTCGCCCAAACACAGCTTTCCGAAAGCCTTTCTTGACATCTCAGGCACAGTCTACACTCATCCAACCCCAGTAAGTTTGAAACAGGTAAGTTGTGCCAAAAAACACATTGTAGTGTGTAGATAATGGCCTCCTGCGTTGTTGCAACATATTATGACTATGTATCCTTCGTTGTATATTCCTGCACACTTCGACACAATTTTTGTCGAAAAGGACCAAAACTGCGTTCAGTAAATACTTAGAGAGGATATACCTATGCACATATGTTCCGGTGCCCTCCTCCTTTCCCTTATTACCTCACCCCAGGCGCCGGAACGCCCTTTTGACCTTCTAATAGAACAAGCTGTATGGAGTATGAGATCGGATAGAGTCGAAGAGTCTGGCGGATAGGTGAAGGAAGGCTCTCAAAAGGCTCCTAGAAGACTTTCGATCGAAGGGAAGATACTTGGATTCTGAGAGAGATGTGCGAGAAGAGAACTTACGTCGCGAGGCCGAACGGGACCGGACGAACATTAGCTCCGGTGACGGCGGAGAACGCGAACGGCCTCTCACCAGGAACGACATGCGCCGCGCCACGAAAGAGGGACTTCAGGAGAGGGAAGAGGAGCTCACCGGCGACGGGCTGTACGGGAGTAGCCCAAATTCTCTACTAGGCGCCGCGCTGGCCGAGTTGGTAGGCACTTTTATCCTGGTCTTCGGCGGAACCGCAGTCGCGGTCGCCGCCATCCTGGAACGCCCGACGGCCGGCGCACCCTACGACTCGCTGGCGATAGCATTGGCTTTCGGAGTGTCCCTGGCCGTGGTGGTCGCCGCCATCGGGCACGTCTCCGGCGGGCACGTAAACCCGGCTGTCACCCTGAGTGTGGCCGCCATTGGAGATTTCCCGTGGAAGTCCGTCCCAGTCTATGTGGGGGCGCAGCTCGTCGGGGCTTCTCTCGGGGCTTTGGGCACCTGGCTCGCGTTCGGTGGACCGGGCGTGAGCCAGGCAAACCTGGCGGCCACTTATCCGGCGCAGGGCGTGGGAGACTTGCAGGCGTTCCTTATCGAAATACTCGTTACCTTCATACTCGTTTTCGTGGTGGTGTCGGTAGCGAGCGACGGGCGGGCGCCGGCGATCATTGCACCGTTGGTGGTGGGGCTTGCCCTGGCTGTCGGGGTGTTTATAGCGGGTCCGATCACCGGCGGCGCAGTCAACCCGGCGCGCGCTTTCGGGCCGATGCTCGTTACGTGGGACTTCACGAGTGTCTGGCTCTACATCCTGGGGCCGATCATCGGCGGCGTGCTGGCGGCGTTCCTCTACAGGCTAACTATGTCCGAAGAGGCATCTATATAAGAA
>JBARZO010000353.1:0-2156 GCA_049650165.1 Rubrobacteraceae bacterium | reverse complement strand
ATCGCCTCCGCCGGAGGCCCGACCCAGATCGCCCCCGCCTCTTCAACCACCCTTGCAAACTGGGCATTCTCCGACAAAAATCCGTACCCTGGATGAACCGCCTCCGCCCCCGACTCCTCTATGACCTCCGAGATTCGGTCCAGGTTCAGGTAGCTCTCGGTCGCTGCAGCCGGACCCAAAAGGTAGGACTCGTCGGCGAGCCGGACGTGCATCGCCCCCTCGTCGGCCTCCGAGTAGACGGCGACGGTTCTTATCCCGAGCTCCTTACACGCCCGTATGATGCGCACGGCTATCTCGCCGCGGTTCGAGATCAGGAGCTTACCGAAGCTCATGTTTTTTCTATCCAGGCGGGCTGGCGTTTCTCCAGGAAAGCCGCCAGGCCTTCCTGCCCCTCTTCTCCCATACGCAACTCCGCGATGCGCCGGGCCATAATCTCCGTAACTTCATCAGACGCCGCCTCCCGAAGCTCCCGCAAGAGAGCCTTAGTCGCGGCCAGGGCTTCAGGGCCGCCCGCGAGGAGCCCTTCGACCTTCTCCTGCACCACCTCGTCGAGATGTCCTTCGTCAGCCACCTGGTGGACGAGCCCGATTTCATAGGCCCTGGTCGCACCAAAACGTTCCCCGGTAAGGAAGAGAGCCCGGGCTTGGGAAAGGCCGATCTTGCGCACCACGAACGGAGAGATCGTCGCCGGCGAGATCCCCAACCGCACCTCGGAGAAAGCGAATACGGTCCCTTCCTCCGCCACAGCAACGTCCGCCGCCGCCACGAGTCCTACTCCTCCACCGATCGCCGCACCTTCGACGCGCGCCACGACCGGCTTCGGGCACTCTTCTACCGCGCCGAACATCGCCGCAAGTTCCCGGGCATCCTGCCGATTCTCCTCGTAAGAGAACTCCGCCGTATCCCTCATGTATCCGATGTCGGCCCCCGCACAGAAATAGTCTCCCTCGCCCGTCAGCACGACCACCGACACCTCATCATCCTCTGCCAGCTCCTGCATCGAGCGTCGGATCTCCCTGATAAGTCCGGCGTTCATGGCGTTGCGGGCGTCGGGTCGGGCGAGCGTCACCGTTGCAACCCCATCTTCGTGTTCGATCCTGAGATGTTCGTAGTCAGCCATGCACTACATCCTGAAGATTCCGAAGTGCGTATCTTCGACCGGTGCGTTGGCGGCGGCCGAGAGACCAAGAGCCAGGACCATCCGCGTATCAGCCGGGTCTATGACGCCATCGTCCCAGAGCCGGGCGGTCGAGTGGTAGGGGTTGCCCTCCTCTTCGTACTTTTCGAGGATGGGCCTTTTGAACTCTTCCCGCTCTTCGTCCGTCATCTCCTTGTCTTCCCGAGCCAGCCCGTCCTCCCGCACGGTGAGCAGGACGTTCGCCGCTTGCTCTCCACCCATCACGCTGATGCGGGCGTTCGGCCACATCCAGAGCAGTCGCGGAGAGTAGGCCCGCCCGGCCATACCGTAGTTTCCGGCCCCGAAGGAGCCCCCGAGTATGATGGTGAACTTCGGGACGTTAGCGTTGGCGACGGCCATTACGAGCTTTGCGCCGTCTTTGGCGATGCCGCCCGCCTCGTACTCCCGACCGACCATGAAGCCGGTTATGTTCTGCAAGAACACGAGTGGAATACCGCGCGACGAGCACATCGCTATGAAGTGCGTGCCTTTCAGGGCGCTCTCGGAGAACAAGATACCGTTGTTGGCGATGATGCCAACGGGATGACCCATGATCCGGGCGAAGCCGCAGACGAGCGTCTCGCCGTAGAGCGGCTTGAACTCGTGCATCCGGCTCCCGTCTACGACCCGGGAGATCACCTCCCGCACGTCGTAGCTCTGGCGCGAATCACGCGGCACGATGCCATACAGCTCCTCAGCGTCGTAGAGCGGCTCCTCGGGCTCCATGAGAGTCCAGGGTGTCTTTTTCTCCCGGTTCAAGTTCGCGACGATCTGACGAACTAAGGCGAGGGCGTGCTCGTCGTTCTCGGCGAAGTGATCCGCGACCCCGGAGAGCCGGGTGTGGACGTCGGCGCCGCCGAGCTCTTCGGAGGTTACTTCCTCGCCGGTCGCGGCCTTCACCAGCGGCGGACCACCCAGGAAGATAGTGCCCTCCTCCTCGACGATAACGACCTCGTCGCTCATGGCCGGTACGTAGGCC
>JBARZO010000352.1:0-1657 GCA_049650165.1 Rubrobacteraceae bacterium | reverse complement strand
CCTCACTCCTAGAGAACTTGAAGTGTTGGCCTTGCTCGCGGAGGGTTACTCGAACCTCAGGATCTCCACAGAGCTTTTCATTACAGAACGTACCGTTAAATTCCACGTGAGCTCCATCCTGGGCAAGCTCGGCGCCGCCAACCGCACCGAAGCCGTAACCGTCGCGGCCCAACGCGGCCTCGTCCATCTAACGGATTAGATCCAAAGCCTGTACCTTCGTACAGGTCATAAACTGTCCCCCGGCGCGATGTAAGACTAGCTCAACGGGTCCAAACTCTTGGTACGTAAAAGAGTCGTAAAGGATCTCGATATGCAAAGCTCGAACCTACGACAACATCCGAGAAAGGAAACGAACCATGACTGAATCCGATACACGAACCGCACTAATTACCGGTGCTTCCCGAGGTCTCGGCCTGGCCCTGGCCCGTCGACTGGCTCAGGATAGCTGGAATCTCATCGTAGACGCCCGTGGCGAAGAGGCGCTCGAAGAAGTGCGAGCTGAACTTGCAAGCTCGACCCGCACCGTTGCCATCCCCGGCAATGTAACAGACGAAAATCATCGCTGGGAGTTGGCAGAAGCCGCCCGAGATCTCGGCGGTCTGGATGCGTTGGTCAACAACGCCAGCATCCTCGGGCCTAGCCCGCAGCCGGATCTTCTGGATTACCCGCTCGACGTTCTGGAAGAGGTCTACCGGACGAATGCCGTTGCGCCGCTCGCGCTGGTGCAGGAAGTTCGGGACACGTTGAAGCCGGGAGCCCGGGTCGTCAACGTAACAAGTGACGCGGCTGGGCAACCCTACGAAGGGTGGGGCGGATACGGTTCGAGCAAAGCCGCGCTGGAACAACTCTCCAGAATTTTGGCCGTCGAGAATCCGGATCTCCGCGTCTACTGGGCTGATCCCGGCGACATGCGAACCCGAATGCATCAGCAAGCTTTCCCGGACGAAGACATAACCGACCGTCCGCTGCCCGAAGAGAGCGTGCCCGGCCTGATCCGGCTTCTTACCGGCGACCTTCCAAGCGGACGCTACGAGCTCCGCAACCTGTCCGCGGGCGACGGACCATCCGGCGTCCAAGAACTTCGTGTAGCCCTAACGACCGAAGACTTCGACCGGGACGTGAAGCTTTACCGAGAGGGCCTCGGATTGTCGATGGTAGACCAGTGGACTTCGGATAAAGGCCGGGGGATGATCCTCTCTGCCGGAGAGGCGACGCTCGAACTCGTAGACGAAGCCCAGGCGGAGTTGATAGATCAAATCGAAGTTGGAAAGCGCGCCTCCGGACCAATACGCATCGCCTTTCACGTGCAGGATGTACAAGAATCGGTCGATGCCCTGCAAGAGAGAGGCGCCGAAACCGAAAGCGTAGCCGTCCGGACGCCCTGGGGACACTTCAACCAGCGGCTCCAAGCACCCGATGGCCTTCAACTGACCCTATTCCAACCTATCGAACAGCAATCCGAAACGGAGGTTGCCTGACTTGGAAGCACTGAGAATATCCAACGAACACTTCATGCTCGACAGCCTCGACTTCGAACTGCCGTCGGAACTGGAAGCCGCCGAGCCACCAGAGTACCGAGGATTTGAGCGTGACGAGGTGCGCCTGATGGTTTCTCATCAGGATGATGATCGTATAATTCACACCCGATTCCAGGATA
>JBARZO010000351.1:0-3478 GCA_049650165.1 Rubrobacteraceae bacterium | reverse complement strand
CCACCTCGCGAGGTTTCTCGCCGCGCGTCACGACGGTCAGTCTCAGTTGCTCGTCGGGTTTCAGCGAGTTGACGATCCTTATTACGTCGTCCGGGGTGGAGACTTTCTTACCAGCGGCTGCGGTGATCACATCCCCCATCGGGATCGGGAGACCTTGTATTTCTTTCTCCTCGCCACCTTTTATCCCGGCCTCCTCCGCCGGTCCGCCTTCCGTGACCTCGCTGACGATGGCTCCTTCGGGCGGCAGATCATGCTTCTCGCGCAACTCATTGTCCGAAAGTCCCGTGTAGGCCTTCAGCTCTTCTATCCCAACCTCGAACATACTGACCCCGATGTAACCGTGCTCGACGTCGCCGCTGCTTATGAGCTGCTCGACTACATTCTTTACCGTGTTGCTCGGTATCGCGAACCCCACACCCTGAAAACTTCCGGTATCGGAGATGATTTGGGAATTCACCCCGACGACCGTGCCCTGTGAGTTGAGCAATGGTCCGCCGGAGTTGCCGGGGTTGATCGCGGCGTCCGTCTGAACAGCCCCGCTGATAGTGTAGTTGTTCGGTGCTTTAATAGGACGCCCAACCCCGCTGACTATGCCGGTGGTAACGCTAATCCCCACGTTGAGTGGGTTGCCGATAGCGATGACCGGCTCGCCAACCTTCAAAGCGTCCGAGTCACCGAGCGTTAACGGTTTCAGAGAACCCTCCGCCGCATCGACCTTTATGACCGCAAGATCCGTCGAAGGGTCCTCACCGATGACCTCGGCGTCTTCCCGGGTACCGTTGGCGAACTTGACTGAGATACCGTCAGCCGATTCCACGACGTGCTGATTGGTTACGATGTGACCGGTATCATCTAGTACGAACCCTGAACCACCGCCGGGTCCGACGTCAGAAGCCACGTCCACGCTTACGACGCCGGGTCCGTCCTGCGTATACACCTGACGCACCGAAGATTGCGAATTCCCGCCGGAGCCTCCCCCCGCCGAGACAGGCGGCGAAGACTCTCGAATAGTCACGTTCCCAACACCGTCACCTAGCCAGAACATGCTGACCAATATAAAAATCGCGGTCACCAGGCCACCTACTATGGCGGATATAAGGGCTGTGAGTGCGGTCCTCAAGACGAAACTTCCTTGCTGAAGGTTTATATGCTGCTCTTTATACCAACTATGGCTGAGTCATGTAGAGATAATCTCTTTTTCTATGGAATTGAGGGAGTTTAGCTTCCACTGTCCATCCTCGCGGATGAGCGTCCATGTCGCCGTGTTTCGCTGTGTCTCGTAGGTGTGTACAGCAATAGTCACACCCTCTACCCGCGCCGCGTCGCCTGAAACCTGGGCATCCGGCCCCTCAATGAAACGTATGCTCTCCAGGGTATCGAACTGACTGGTCCACCGCCTCTGAGTGGGGGCCAGACTTTGCCGAAAGGCTGGAGACAAGAGAGCGTAAGACTGGTCGTAATTTCCGTCCGCCGCCAACTTATAAGCGTCCCGTACGGCCTGGGCTGCGGCTTGCTCCGCCGAGTTACTACCTGCTTGCACCCCATCTTTCGGGACTGACGGAGCAGGTTCCGGCGTAATCGGCTGTGGGTCAGGCTTTGCTTCCACCGTAGTCGTCTCCTCTTGCACCTGGTCTCCAGCGTCAGGCTCTGTGGTTGTCTGCGGGATAGTATCCGCAGGGAGTTGCGCCTGTTGTTCACCGTTATTTAGAAGGGAGAAAACCCCCAAAACCCCGAGTAGCGCGACAACGGCGACCAATGCGGCGAGCAACGGAGTCCGGCGCGAGTTCGTTTGCCGCCCGGAAGCCCGTTCTCCTAACGGTGTGGCTTCCTGTACCGCAGTAGGCACGGTTCTCGTTGGCGCGGCGTAGGCTGGGGTGGGCGCGGATGCTACCTCTGAGAGTCGTCTCTGAACCTGGGCGGCGGTGGGTCGTTCTGCCGGGTCTTTAGAAAGGCAGGCCAGGATCAGGGCTTCCAGTTCCTTGTCCACCGGCGCCCGTTCTCCAGGTGGGGTGGGAGGTTTCGAGACGTGTTGGCTGGCGACTTCGATCGGGGTTCCACTGAAGAGCGGGCCGCCGGTAACCGCCTCGTAGAGCGTGGCCCCCAGCGAGTAGATGTCGCTCTTCGTGGTGATCTCCATGCCCTGCAACTGCTCGGGAGAGGAGTAGCGTGCTGTGCCCATGTACGTGCCCGTCCGGGTCTCCTGGGTCGCGTCGAGGGCACGAGCAATGCCGAAGTCCGCCAGTTTCGGCCGCCCGCTCTCACCCAGTAGGATATTGGGCGGCTTTATGTCCCGGTGGACGACGCCCCGGTCGTGGGCGTGGGCAAGTCCCGCCGCAACGCCGCTGAGGTTGGAGATCTCCTCTACCGAGAGCATTCCGCGCTCTTGAATCAGACGCCGCAAATCTCCGCCGGGAACATGCTCCATCACGATGTACGAAATATTCTGCCCGTCGAGTTGATCTTCGCCGGCATCATAAACCTGGACGATGTTCGGATGGGAAAGTCTGGCGGCGGTGCGACCTTCCCGCCGGAAGCGAACCCCGATATCCGATTCCATGAACTCCGCCTTCAGGATCTTGACGGCCACCGGCCGATCCAAAACCTCGTCGGTGCCCAGAAAAACGGTGGACATGCCACCGGAGCCGAGTTCTAACTCTAAAACGAACCTGCTCGCGATCCTATTCACGAAACGGATTATATGTGAGTTTCGTACTTACTTTTCTGATTCCGGTACGAACATTTATACTCGTGACGGAAGCTCGAACTTCATTCGTCGTCGCCGTCTTCGTCAGCACCCTGTGCACCACCGGCTCCGCCGGCTCCACCGTTCTGGTCTTGCTGAGGCAAGGCCTCGATGCTGTCCACTTTCCATTTACCACCCTCCTCGACGAGCGTCCAGGATCCCCTCTGCAGCGTTTGGGCACCATCGTTGAATCTCACTCTTACGTCGCCCTCGACGGTTGCCTCGCCGTTTGAGGCTTGGGCCGACGGACTATTCTCAAACAACAGCGCCCCGAAGTCTCTGTTCTCCCGGATCCAGGTCCGAAGCGTCGGGTAATCGCTCTCCCGGTAGCTCTCGGAAAGATATCTGTAAGAGGATTCGTAATCCTTCTGTCCGAGCGTCAAATACATCTCTGCCACCGTCGTGGCGGCGCCTACCTCCGTAAGCTCACCTCCCATACCCGAACTCGCAGCCGCTGTAGTCTCTGATGGTATGTTGGACGGAGCGGCAGAGTTCGAAGGCTCTGCTGAACTTTCTGCGGTAGTGGCTCCCGCAGCTGCCCCCCGGTTCGCAGACGCAGTTTCAGGACGCTGGTCCAGAGCCAGAAAAAGTCCTACGAGTAGCAGCACGAGTACCAGCGCGGCGGCGACCAGTGATGCGGTAGTGCTGTTCCATCGTGGACGGAATGTACGGGTAGGAACGGTCACGGTCCGGGAGGGAACGTTTCGTACAGGTCTTTCAGGCGAGCTTCCAAGC
>JBARZO010000350.1:0-5395 GCA_049650165.1 Rubrobacteraceae bacterium | reverse complement strand
AGTCCGGGGCGTTTCCCGCGGAAGAGCATAGCTACGAGATGGACCCAGAGGAAAAGAAGCGTCTTAACGGCGCTGACTGATCTTAGCGGCTACTCGGGCTCTTCCTGGAAGATTGATGGTTTCGCGTTTGCGGGTTTGCCGTCGATTACTTCCTTGCCGGAGATCTCTTCTTTCATCTTGACCAGGACGGCGTTCAGTTCAGCTCCGACGAGGAGTGAGAGCGAGACGATATATAGGTAGAGGAGCAGGATAATGGCGGCGCCTATCGAGCCGTAAGTCTGGTTGTAGGAGACGAAGTCGCTGTTCACGTAGAGCCGGAAGATCAGGCTAGCCAGGATCCAGAGTATCACCGCGATAAAACCACCTGGTGTGATCCAGCGAAACGGTTGCTCCACGTCCGGGGCGAAGTAGTAGAGCATGGCGAAGGTTGCGACGAGTATCGCCAAAGCCACCAGCCACTGGGCTATGCTCCACAAGAACGTGAAGATCTCACCAAGTCCGTAATAGATGGCGATATTCTCACCGATGTTTGGACCGGCGATCAGGAGCACCAACGCTACAAACACGATGCCCGAAAGCGCCAGGGCCATGAGCAGCGCGAGTCCACGCACTTTCCAGAAGGGTCGCGTCTCCTCAACGTCGTAGGCTTTGTTGAGGGCGCGGGTAATGGCCGCGAAAGCGTTGGAGATGACCCACAGCGTACCGATTATGCTGAACGACAGCAGACCGGCCGCCGGGTTGCGGCCACGAAGGATGTCGGCGACGTAAGCGTCGATCAGATCGTACACCTGAATCGGTAAGACCTGGATAAAGTATGCCAGAAGGTCTTCGGCGAACTCGTCGCTAGAGAATGTGCCCATGAGCGAGAAGATCACCAACAGGAACGGGAACAAGCCGAGCGTCAGGTAGAAAGCCAACTGGGCGGCGAGTCCCACAATGTCGTCCCGGTTGATCTGTTGGACGGTGCGTTTGATCGCCCGGTACCTCAAAAGGCTCACCATATCGCCCAGAAAACCTGTAACCGAGCCCGCCACGGGCCTCCCGGCAATTCCCGCTGATCTAGTTTTTTCGGTTCTCGCGCCCATCGCGTCCTTTACAGAGCTTCCCCTAAAGCTTGTATTCTATGTATTTTATCGTCCTGACGCTCTTGCGGTTCTGATCCAGTAAGCACGAGGCCGTCGTATAAACCGATATATGACTGGTGTATATTCGAAAAATGCCTTGCTAGTTTCCCGGTCGTCTTCGCGCGAAACCGGGAGACGGGATAGGAGTCGTACTGATGGCTTGGATGGAGTGCTACATTCCTCTGCCGAATCTCTGCGGATGGTCGGCATGCAAGACGTAGAAGACGAAGTCCTGGTGCGCCGGGTATCTGAACCAGGAAATGGAGAACAGGCACTCTCGGAACTCTACGACCGATATGTAGGCCTCGTCTACGGTACCGGCATGCGATACCTGAGAGACCGGACGCTCGCCGAGGATCTGGTACAGGATGTCTTTACTTCCATTTGGCGTAACGCCGGGACGTTCGATCCATCAAAAGCGAGTTTTTCTACCTGGATCCACCGCATAACCCGCAATCGGGCTACCGACTTGATCCGGCGTCGCAAGGTCCGGGTGAAGACGGTCGGCAGCGATAGAACCCCTGAACCGGAAGAATCCGACCCGACCGGAGACCTTTCGAGAAGCTTCGACGTAGCCTCTTACCTGGCCCAGCTAACGCCGAAACACCGGGAGGTTTTGACCCTGGCGTACATGGAAGGCCTCTCGCAGCGTGAGATAGCCCGCCGGACGGATACACCCCTGGGCACGATCAAAAGCCGAACCTCCTCCGCCCTCCGTGCCCTCCGCGAGACTATGCTGCAAGAAGAAAACTGGTGGCCCGATGGCGAATGAGCACCGCGACATCCAAAATCTCCTCGGACCGTACTTGATGGACTCCCTGGAACCCGAAGAGATGCTCGAAGTTCGCGAGCACTTGAGCCGCTGTGGCGAATGCCGAACCGAAGAGGCGAGTCTCCGGCGATCCCACGAGCGATTGGCCGATCTCGCAAGTATCACTGAAACACCACCACCGGATCTGAAAAATCGCGTCATGTCCGGGCTGCCGCGCCGCCAAACGCGCCGGACACCGTTACTGCTCGCCGCCGCTGCCATCTGCGTGCTGGCCGCGCTGGGCGTTCTGTTCGCGACCGACCTTTTTAACCAGGACACTGCCTCTACCGCCCTGCAGCCAACTGAATTCGCGCCGCAAGCGGGTGGGGAACTACGGGTCCAGAGAGAGGATCCAAACGTAGAAAGCGAGCTGGAAGTCTGGAACCTGCCTCCCCCAGAGCAGAACGAATACTACGAACTCTGGTTCGGAAAAGGAGAGGGGCGCGTTAGTGCGGGTACCTTTACGGTAGACAACGAAGGCCGGGGCACACTCTCCATGACCGTTCCACAGACCACCGGTGACTACCAACGAGTCGGCATTACTCTGGAAGAATTCCCCGAAGAACCTAGTATGGACTCACCTACGGTTGTCTTGGGCGGAGAACTCGCCGAGTCCTGATCTCTGACTCACGCTACTAGCTGGTTCTGAGACGGTGTCGCGAGCATTACATTCGGCGTTTCACCAGATAGTCCGTGGCTGCCGTACACGTTGCGGGTAGGATCGCTCGTGTATCGATCATAGCGGACACAGCGGGTTACTGGAGTCTGGTCGTGAGCACCTCGCCGTCTGGATACACCGTCACAACGAACTCACGAAAGCTACCCGACGGACCCCGACTACCCGGCAGTATTGGCACGTCCCTGAGGTCTCTATACTCCAGGCTTCTTCCTCTATCCATCGTTTCTCAATTATCCGCTAAATCATCCTCGCCACAAGATCCTCTCGCATGCTCGCACCGAGGCCGTTCTCTTCACCAGAATCCGAACACCGGCGGACCGGCCCTGCTTCCGATAGGGGCGGGGCTCATAGTCTGTAGTGCTATAAGGCTTTCGTTGGTAAGGTGATGAAATTAACTTTTTGCTCTACTCTGAGTCTTCCTCTGCTAGTTGAGTCCTCCCTCCCCATCCTTCAGGGTAATCGCGTCTCAAAACTCTATTAGCGAGCAAGCTCCTGAGAGCATGATTGTGATTGTCTATATAGGTCATGCGAAATAGGGACATTGGAAACTTGCTACCCTGCTCTCCAGCATACAACTCCTCAAATAGATCTTGCGCCATGCGAAGGTGATAGGCTGCTTGAGCTTCCGTCTCTTCGTACCCGTAGTGGCGGATCAAATCCTCTATGGCGTCTCTGTCTTGGCTCTCTGTCATATCTGCTCCTACGGATTTGGATTCGTTAGCTTGTACCTTAGCTCTGCAAGCTCTCCTCGCATATTATGAAGGTCAGCCGCTATTTTCCTAGCTTGGTCTACGCTGGGCGTGTTCTGCGCTGCTCGCTCCAGTCACTCCGCCAACTCGTAGGCTTCGGCTGTCTTGCTATAGACCTCGTTCGTTAGATTGACCAATTCGTTTCCGCTCTGTCCCATGAATTACATCTCCCTGCCGTTTCTGTCTTCTCCGTCTCTTAAAGATTGTTCCCCTGTTGGAAGTCCGCTTTCTAACCTCTGCTCTCTGTTTCTCTTATGTAACCTATGCCCCTCTTTCCTTGAGACTCCAGGCTCGTACAAGCGGATAACCCGGAAGAGTGCAGACCACTCAGCCTATTCGCCGGGACAAAACCTCGACAGCGCCGCTGTACGTAAGACCACGAATACCGTGTTTTACCTCCTCTATAGCACCCGCCACCTTTTCCCGCTCTTCTTTAGTTTGGGGGTTGTCTACTTCTCGGATCGCTTTCTCCATAGCATCTAGCCGGCGCAAGATTTCTTCTTGCGGATCTGGCAGTTCTTTTATGGTCTGTAGCCCTTTTTCACTTAGCCCCCGCACGTTGGCGAACAGGAAGGGCGGCCCGCCCTTCTAAGACCCTCGTGGCACTTCGGCGTGGATATACCCTTCGTCTACTAGGTTTAGGAACAAGTGCATCTGATCGCCCATGTGCTTCTGCATCGCCTGAGCATCGTAGGTCGTCCCTTGATCCGTGGGTGTACCCTCGTACACTGGGTCCCCGACCATTGTGGCTACGGTGTCATATTCGAGCCGCTGCTGCGGCTCGGTCCTATCTTGACACCATTCGTGGACCCTCCACAGCATCCGCTCACGCTTGCCCCACTCCGGGTAACTGCGCTCCATAGTATCCTCCCGTCCGTTCTCTACCCGTCTTGCCGACTGTCGCTGGAGTCTTGCTCCTCGTCTTCGGACATCATTCTCTCTTCCTCGGCTAACATTCTCTCCTGCGCAAGACGACGCTCTTCCTTTGTTGAAACTCTAAGCTCTCCGAAGCGCATGGCCTTATTAAAGCTCTCGGCGGTCTTCGTTATCGCCTTTGCCATGTCGTGAATACCGTAGCGTCTGATTTGAGGACGGTCTTTGAATTGCACCGGGTTGACCGTCCATACTGTCTTGTAAGGTTTGCCGTTAGCGGACTCGTAGGTGGAAGTTATCTCAATGCCCTCGTTCAATCCTTTACTCTCCAACGCTGGGATAAGACTGAACCCCATATCCCAAAATGCTCGAATTTCGCCACCTGGGGCAAGAAAATCCATTCCGTTCTTGAAGTATGGAAGTTCCGATAAATTTCTCTGCCCACGGCCTGCCTCAAGAGCGGCAGAGAAATCAAAAGTGATTTTCTCGGCTGCGCCATTGCCTATGTTTCGTACAACAATGTCAATCGCTGGGGAGTGCGTATAGTCCGCATCCACTATGATGTGTGGGCGCTCTTGCGCTTCGCGGGTCTCTTGCATCTCCTCAACCATTCTTTGATTACTTCTAGCCATCTCCCGCGTTGACAGCACGTAGAAGAAAGTTAAGGTTGCTAGACCAAGAGTACCTACAGCCGCGATGACCTGAGCCCACGCTACGAAGGTTTCCATTGTCTGATTCGTTACCTCCCCGAATACCTAAGATCCTGCTCGCCTCACCGACAATGATACTCGCCTGGTTTCTTTTTCCAACCAGTGATAGACGGGGTGCGGCTCCCGGCAACTGCCCGATGATAGTCGGTGGCGGGCCGTTATACTTCTTTCCATGAGGTTGATAGTCGCTGAGAAACCCTCCGTAGGCCGGGACATCGCCGGTGTACTGGGTGGGCACCGCAAACAGAAGGGTTCTCTAGTCGGGGACGGCTGGACCGTAACCTGGGCTTTGGGGCATCTCGTCGAGCTTGCTCCGCCCGATGCCTACGGTGACGAGTATAAAAGGTGGCGGTTGGAGAGCTTGCCCATCTTGCCGGACAAGTTCAAGGCGCGGGTGAACTACAAGACCCGGGATCAGTTCTCGGTCGTGAAGAACCTGCTCCAGGATC
>JBARZO010000349.1:0-21125 GCA_049650165.1 Rubrobacteraceae bacterium | reverse complement strand
GCTTCGTGAAATGGCTACGGAGTATCCAGAGACGGTCTATGCTTCGGTTCGTTTCGGCAACGTGCTCGGGAGCCGTGGTTCGGTGGTTCCGACCTTCCGGCAGCAGATAGAGGCCGGTGGGCCGGTGACGGTGACGCACCCGGACATGATCCGGTACTTCATGACCATCCCCGAAGCGGTCTCGCTCATCTTGCAGACTGGCGCCATGGCCGAAGACTATGGAACTTACATGCTGGAGATGGGACGTCCCGTGGCCATCGTAGAGTTGGCGCGGAAGATGATCGAGATAATGGGCGCCCCGAACGTCCAGATGAAGTTCGTCGGCCTACGCCCCGGCGAGAAGCTGAGAGAAGAGCTCTCCGAAGAGAGCGAGCAGCAGACGCCGACGGGCCATCCGATGGTCTTCCACCTCACCTCTGAAAGCAATGTATCGGATGGCTCGGACTTGAACGAGATCGTCGACGAGATGATCTTCCACGCCCGCGGCCAGGAAGCCGGAAAAGCGCTCAAACTCCTACGCCAGGCCGTGCCAAACTACTCCACGGCGGACCTACCCGCCGATATACGCGAGGGCGGCCTCCAATACCCGTCTCAGTGGACCGACTGACACCTCAACCGAAGTTCTAGCCTCCGGTATAATCTCAAACCATAGTGTTCGGCTCACGACGCATAGCAATAGTCGCGGTACTGATAGTAGTACTGGTCGGGTTCGTAATCTTTGGCCTCGGGACCGGCGAGTATTCGGCTTCCGGCGGCTCGTACGGTACCGAACTGGTCCCCGTAGACCCCGCTTCGAAAGCAAACGGGGTCACGGGTGATCCGGATATAAGAGCCATGCCGGAACGCGACCGTGCGCCGGAGAGCACCCTGGGCTTCCGGGGCCAGAGAGTAAGCTCCGCGGGCCAGATACTGGGCATCTGGGAGCCCCAGAGGTGGATGGCCAGCAAACACGGAGGACCAGCAGAGAACCGAGCAGATGGATACCTTACTCTTTCTAGCGGCGACCTTCTGGAAGTCCCGAGAGGAGTGGAGCTAACCTTCCGCTATGGTGGAGAGTTGGAGATGTCTCATGTCTTCGACTCGTTAGCTTTTGAGGTAAACGAAAGAGAACTGTCATACGGCAAAGATATCGGAAGCCTCGAAGTTTCGAGCGATTTAGAAGACCCGTACCTGCCGGTCGTGCTCCCGGTAACGCAGCCGGAGACAGTGGGGCAACAGAAAGTGCTCGTTACGGCGAACCTGCCGCCGGGCGTGTACGTAATTTCGGTATCCGCCTCGGTTCCAGAGGGTGATGTACGCTACAACTTCCGAGTCCTGATCAGCTAGAAAGGGTTAGTTGATGCGGCGGGTCGCCCGGCGAGCCTTACGGCCGAGGTAAGTAAGGTACGCGCCGATGATCAGCGAGATCACGACTATCGGTAGGTGGATGAGAGCCAGATAAAAGTCGCCCTGTAGGTCGTTGGTGTACCAGGTGTAGGCCCGCGTTAGCCAGAAGAACAGCATGACGAGGCCCATGCCGAAGATTATGTTTGCCGTGCCGCGTGAGATCTTCATAATAACCGGGAGTTTACCAAAGTGGATTCCGGCGGAACAGTGAAAGCGGCAACTAGCCACACAAACGCGCAAACGATATACTGCCTGTAATAGTTGTACAAAACTTGCAACTGTAAGTACCTATTTTGTAGAGGGCGCACGGAAGGTGAAGAAAAGTGGCTGAGTTGAAGCAGAGGACGCTCGAAGAGGTAAAGGCTCTGAGTCAGGAAGACGCCGTGGAGATCATGCGCCAGGCCGGTATTGTGGGCGCGGGCGGCGGTGGTTTCCCAACGTACTTCAAGTACAAGAACCCGCAACCGCGCCTGATCGTGAACTGCACCGAGTCCGAACCGGGGTACTGGGCGGACAAGATGGTCCACCGGGAATACTTCGACGAGTTCCTCGAACTCTACGAGGCCATGAAGGACATCTTCGGCATCGAGCGGGTCATAATGGGCGTTCACTTCAAGGATGAAGAGTGGTTCTCCCGCTACGACGAGCATGCCAACGGCCTCTACGACGTCATCCACGTGCCGGACAAGTACTCGATGGGCGAAGAGAAGACGCTCATCAAGAACATGTTCTACGTGGACAAAGAGAAGTGGGTTCCCCGGCGGGTCGAGATGGACAGCGGCGACAAGCGCCCCGGACTTCCACTCGACGCCGGACACGTCGTAAACAACTCCGAGACGCTGCTCAATATTTACAACGCCCTCTTTCTGGGCAAGCCCGTCACCACCAAGTACCTCCAGATCTTCGGCCCCGACCTGGAACTGAAACTCTACGAAACCCCGCTGGGTTCCTCCGCGACGGAGCTTCTCGAACTCTCCGGCGTGGATGTCGAGGCCGAGGCGGGAGAGCTCTCCGTCATCGACGGCGGCCCTTACCTGAACGAGATGGGCATTGAGTCGCTCGGTGAGGGTGACGCTTACGTCCGGCGCACGACCAACGGCTTTCTCGTGATCCCGAAGGGTGTAGCCTCGAAAGAGTACGCCGACATAAAGACCAAGCTCCCGGATGAGGGTTTTGTTTCGCTGGTCGGCAAGGTCAGCGGGGTAAACCTGCCGCTCGGCGGGCGCTTCCTGAAGCCGGCGACGGCGCTCATTTCCGAAGGCGACGAAGTCGAGTACGAGCAGAAGATCGGGGAGCCCGTGGATGAAGGCTTCTCTATCGGTGTGTGGGCCAGTTCCGCCGGAACCGTCGAGTCCATCGAGGAGGACGTGGTTACCATCTCCGGCGGCGAAGACTTCAAGGAGTCCGCGAAAGCCGAGGCGGAGGCCGAAGCGAGCCGATAAACTCAGGATACAAAGCTTGCCGGTAAGGCGTTGCGCTGCCCGAGCCGCCGCTAGGTTTGTATCTGGAGCCAAGGTGTAGAAGCAAGGCTGCTACGGGAGCCTTGCTTCAGGGTGCTAGTATGCCGTCCTGTAAAAGTATCTTGTCTGAGAAGGAAACTACAATCTGAAGCCCTGGCTATACCGGACGGCGGGAATTCTCGTCAGTGTCGTCTTCGTCTATTTGGCGGTGCGCCAAGTTGATCTTTCCGAGTCTCTGCGGGCTTTGGGTAATGTACGCCCGTTGTGGCTGCTTTCCGCAACGCTGGTCTACCTGACGAGCTGCCCGATCCGGGCCCAGCGCTGGCGACTCATACTGCGGGCCCAGAAATCACTTTCTCTGGGTCAGACGCTCGTTTCTCTCTTCGTTGGCTATATGGCGAACAATCTACTCCCCGCCCGGGCCGGTGAACTCTACCGGATGCACTTCTTGGGACGCCGTGCTTGTATAAGCCGGAGTGGAGTACTGGCGAGCATCGTCGTCGAACGAACCTTCGATGGTTTGATGTTGGGCTTCTTTATGATGCTGACCTTTTTGTTGTTCCCTGAAGAACGACTCCTCGGTACGGCGGCCCTCGTTTTGGGAGCGATAGTAATGCTGTTGGCAGCTGGAATCATCTTTCACGTACTGCGGGTTGATAGGGGTCATGGGCTCTTCGACAAGGCAATCGAACTGTTGCCCGGCAGGTTGGAGGAGTTTGCTAGCGGACGGCTGAAGCTCTTTTCACGCGGGATGCGCGGAATCTCAACCGCCGGGTCCGCCGCGGAAGCCGGGGTCTACACGGTGGTGATCTGGGGCCTAGAGTTGCTGGCCTACACGCTGGCCGTTCTAGCCTTCGGGGTGTCCTTGCCCCTCTCCGGATATCTCCTGGTATACACACTGGCCGCGCTTGGTACGGCACTGCCCTCCGGGCCGGCTTACGTCGGGCCGTATCAGTACGCCTTTGTGTTGGCGCTCGGGGTGTTCGCCGTGTCGCGGGAGACCGCGCTCGCCGTCTCCGTCGGCGCCCAGGTAGCCCTGCTGGGTTCGGTCACGGTGGTCGGGCTCGTCTTACTCGTAAGGGAGCAACTGCGCGGCGGGGCCCCTAAGCAGGATATACCGCAGGAGAAACGCGTTGTCTGAGCAACGAAGATGAAGGCTTCGGCGAGGTTGCCGGGTTTGCTCTCTACTTGAGCTTGTCTACGACTTTCCACAGTTCTTTATCGTCCGGGTCGCCGTCGAATGGTGCTATGTGATGGCCGCCGTGTTCTTGCACGAGACCCGGATAATCGTCCACGGCGAAGTCTACCGTAACCGGTACCGGGCCTGACTTGCTGAAGTAACCGTAGGCGACGTCTTCCAGGTCGAGGAGCTTTGCGGCCTGGGCACAGTAGGAACTGCCGCCACTAGACCACAGGTAGACGTGGTGTCCCAACGCTTCGATCTCCTGAAATACTGCCCGGGCGTGGGGGCGAGGGCTACCGCCAGAGATGAGGGTTCCCTGCACGTCGAAGAAAACGTTCAATTCAGCTTTCGGAAGGTTCTTCTCCGTTACCGCCCGGAAGCAGACTCTGGGCTTGCTGCGAGATGCGACCGCGCAGGTCTTCGAAGGTGACACCTTTCAAAGAAACCTCGAAGTCTTTGAGCATCCGGGTCAGGACTCCGCCGCCGCCGAGCTCCACCCACTCTTCCACCCTCATGCGGGCCAGGGTATCCACCACCTTCACCCAGCGTACCGGCGCCTCCATCTGACTCTTCAGGGCGTCTTTGACGGCATCTGCACTGTCCAGGATTCTGCCGTCCACGGCGCTGACGAAAGGCATTTCGGGCCGGTGGAACTCTACGGAGTCCAGAATGTCCCGCATTCTCTCCCCGGCTGCGGCCACGTAGGGTGAGTGTGCCGCAAAGGAGACGTTTAGCGGGATTTTGCGTCCCCTTATCTTCGATACCGCGTCCCCGAGCGCTCCCCGGAGGCCGGAGATAACGGTCTGGCGCGGTGTGTTGTAGTTGGCGACCACGGAACCACCGGTCTCTTCGGTCGCTTTCTCTACCTCTTCCGGGTCCGCCTTCAAGATGGCTACCATACCGCCGGGGGTTTTCTCGGCCGCCTCCGCCAGGAACTGATCCCGCCGGGCGACGAGCCAGAGTCCGGTCTCGAAATCGAAGCAACCGGCGGCGTAGGCCGCGCCGTACTCACCGAGCGAATGACCGGCCACCACGTCGGGGCGCACGTCCAGGTTGCGGCTCTCGTCGGCATCCTGGGCCGCGCGGGCGAAGAACTTCACCTGATCCGGGACGCGCTCCCCGACGACCCGACGAATGTCGGGCAGCAGTTCCTCCGCTGGTTCCGCAACCGCGCCACCTTGTCCTGGAAATACAAAAGCTCTCATTTCACCCAACCCTTGATGCTTGCTCGATGTGCCGAATTTTCCTACTCGCACCTTGTTTTTCGTGCGAGGACCGGGTTTTACCACAGAACAGTCCATCACAGTAGCCAAACGAACTATTTGTTCAGACTCTATACCCCGACACAACCACTCTTACTCGTCGCGCCCGGCGAGGGTTCGGCGCGTTCTTGGAAAAGCGAGAATATTCAATGGAACTTTGGAGACTACTCTACAGGTGCTGAATTCGACTCAGCTCTCCATATTCTGACGCATCTGCCGGTACTCGTCGTCCCCCAACTCACCCCGGGCGTAACGTTCGTCGAGTATTTGACGGGCGTCTTGGTCGTCTCCCGCGCTGTTTCTACCGGAGCCTCGCCTACCACCCATAAGAACCAGCAGGACCACTATTCCTACTACCACCAGAAACAACACGATCAGCAACTCTGTAGGTCCGGGCATTCCCATCGGAAGTCTCCTCTCTCAGAACCCGCGCACCCATGCTAACCGAGTTTCGGCGCCGGCGCCACGATCCGTAAAGCGCCCGGGAGTACCCGTGCGTGGAAGTTTCGGGCAGGCTCCAGGATCTCTCCATCTACGTGGGCCGGAACCTTTTCGGCCAGCGTTACCTCTATCTCCCGCGACCGCGCCATGTGTATCTTTGGATGCTCTAGCAGCGAACTACCGAAGGCGCGGGGTATCAGCTTTAGCACTTCCGTCCGGCTGACTTCCTCGGACCACACCACGTCGAACATCCCATCGTCCAGGACGGCCCGGGGCGCCAACCGAAAACGTGCCCCGTAGGTAGTACCGAGCGCCGCCGCCACCAGGATGGTTTTTGACTCGACGGTTTGCCCATCGTCCAGCTTTAGTACCGCGTCGTGGCACTCAAAGTTCCAGAGAAGGCGGCCCACCGACCACAGGTACCTCCCAACCCCGCCCAGATACGCCGGGGCTTCCGAGACCCCTGCCGCCACCTCCGCGTCGAACCCGATGCCGAGCCCGTTGTTGAATTTCAAGCCATTAGCCTCTCCCGCATCGACGGTGCGTATATTCCCCGCCGTCAGAACCTCCAATGCTCGACCGACCTTCGTGCCGATTCCCAGCGCTTTGACGTAGTCGTTGCCGCTACCGACCGGCAGCACGCCGAGGGTTCGTGCCGTACCCGTGCAAGCCGCAGCTACTTCACGCACCGTACCGTCGCCTCCGACCGCCACGGCTAGCGCGTCGTGTGGCAGATCCTCCACGATCTCCGAGGCGTGCCCCCGCTCCTCCGTAACGTGCCATATCGGACGGATACCTCTCTTGGCCAGAAACCCTGAGATCTCAACCTGCTGCGACGCACCACGGCCCTTGTTCGCCGCCGGGTTCAGAATTAGATGCGCAACGCTTTTCTCCATGGTCCAACGGAGAATACCAGCACCCAAGTTCCGGCGCTCCAAGACTACGAGAAACACTAAACTAAGGTTCTACTTTAGATTAATGTATTATCGAGAAAGTCGGCGTTTGCATGTAGAACTATCTTTCTTTGAGAGCCGGATAGTAGAAATATCTCTCGTGTTGGAGGATAGGGGCTGATTCTAGTGAACGAAGTATTGCAGGAAGATCGCTGGCGCATAAAACTTGCGCAAGGAACTGAAAACGGTATAAAGGCGTTCCACTGGCCGAGATTCAACCTATAGTAGAAGTAAAGCTTAGTGTTGTGCCGCGGTGTGAGTTCACTTTTCTTTGAGGACCAGTTAGAATAGAAACAATATGGTGGGTGAAATAGAGAAATGCGCGCATCTAAAGGGGTTACAGGTTACATCTAGCCTGGAGTATATGTGTCTGGTTTGCGAAGAGTTGCTGGATGCTACCGGCGTCGAGCGGTGGGTTCGAGAAGCCGAAAATGCGCGAGACGCGGCTTACCTGATGGTTGAGGGTGACGAGTTCGTCGAGATCGCACGTGAGGAGAGTCAGCAGGAGGTTTATAGACGCCGGAAGCTCATGTACGAGTTGCAGGACATACCGCGGACGGCGGTGAAACCGGAGATGCTCCTCGTGGTACACGATGAACGGATCGGTTCATACGAGTGTCGGCTGTTCTACAAGGAACCGAAGCCCGTTTGGTACATAGAGCGGCTCTCCATAGGGGCTTCCGAGGATGAGATACTGGACCAGAAGGCACACTCGGATCCCGTGATACGTCTGGTGGCTGAAAAGGTTCTGGAGTTCCACGAGGGGCGTGAAGCTAACCTGAGAGGAGGGGCCGCATCGGCGCGTCGGGTGTTCTATGCCAACGAACTCTGAGCGCTCCCGCTGGCGGCCCCGCCAGGCAAGGGCTAGAATTGGCTCTGTATTGAAAACTTTTCGAAAGGTGCGGTCTGATGGGCGGGAGTAATTTCATAATGATGGTCGCGGTGATCCTGATCCTCCTTTTTATAGTTATGTCCATTGGACCCCTGTTCTCGATCTGAGAGTCTTGTCTAAGAAGCTCCGGAGAGAGGATAGCTCTCCAGCTTCTCGTAGGTAGAGCCGTCCGCACCGAGCACGCTCTCTACGAGATCCAGCCGACGGGCCGTGAATTCCGGGGCGCGAACATCGACACCGTCCGGTAGCTTTGCCGGTTGTCCACGAACCCTCCCGAGCGTCATGTGAGGTTTGTAGAGTTTCTGAACGCGCCCAAAACCAAAGGGCTCTAGGGCTTCCTCAATTTCTCCGGCCAGGGTAGAGAGAGCGACCGACCCCTCGGCCACGGCAGACCACACCACGCGGGCTCTCTTTTTAGAAGGAAAAGCACCCAAGCCAGAAGGTTGGATGCGAAAAGGTTCGTGATGCCGGGCGATTTTTCTGAGGGCTTTGTGAACACTTTCCAAAGCGTCCGGTTTTACGTCGCCCAGAAACTTTAGTGTCAGGTGGATGTTTTCCTGGTGAACCCATCGAACATTACCGGCTATCGAGACGCCCTGAGCAGCGAGGAGCAGCGTTCTCTGGACTTCGGGCGGCGGGAAGATGGCGACAAAGACTCGCAAGGGTTGTTTATCCGGAACTAAGGCCGTTTCCGTGGGCACGGCCTGCGGCGGCCCGGTTGGCGATAAGGGCGGCTGTGGCCCCGGCGCCGATGCCGTTGTCGATATTGACGACCGAAAGGCCCGGGGAGCAAGTCTGGAGCATGCCGAGGATTGCGGCGGTCCCGTCTCCACCGAGTCCGTAACCGGTTGATGTCGGGAGTCCTATCACGGGTACGCTTACGAGCCCGGAGACTACGCTGGGCAGCGCGCCCTCCATCCCAGCGGCCACTATGAGGCAGTCCGGATCGAAGGCTCTCAACTCCTCCAGAGGGGCGGCGAGTCGGTGGATGCCCGCCACGCCCACGTCGGGGAAGCTCTTCGTGGAGACACCCATCTCGCGGGCTACCGCAAGGGCTTCGTCCAGCGCCGGCAGGTCGGAGGTGCCCCCGGACAGGGCTCCGAGCCGCCCCCCGAAAGGTTCAGGTCCTCCATAGCCGACGACGAGCGAGCGCCCGGCGGGACGCAGTGGGACTTCCGGGAAAGCGTCAAGGATCTCTGTTTCGTGTTCGGGAGAGAAGTTGCTTACTATTACGCGGCCACCAGACTCCAGGAGTGTGGCGCAGATCTTCGCTACCTGGACGGGGGTTTTGCCGGCGGCGTAGATGACCTCTGGGACTCCCTTGCGGCTCGCACGTCCGGTATCCAGGACGGCGAACTCGTCCAGGTAACGTACTTCCCCGGCTCGCAAGCGTTCGGCGGCAGCCCCGGAAGATAGGGCGCCTCTGGAGACGGCATCCAGGGTTTCTTCGAGGTTGCCAGGTAAATTCGGACTTTGCAAGGTGTCGGTACTTTCTCCCTAGTGTGGTTGCTGTGCTGACGGGTAGAATCTAGCACGTTCGTTTCCGCAATGGTTTCCTTGGAGGAAGTCTCTGGTTGACGATAATAGAACTTAGAACTGCTTCTTTCGCTGGCCGCCATTATGAGGGCTGCAGTTCTGTTCACCATAGCGACGGGCGCGGGCATCGTGACGCTGCCGGGTTTCTTGAAGATCATCCTGGGAATAGCTCTCATAGCCGCTTACGGCTACTACGTGTGGGAGCACCTGACCTCCGACGGCGAGGAACTTGAAGAAGTGCCGGAGAACCTCTACATCTGGCCCGGGAGCTCTCCCGGACCCACGTGGGCCGTCGTCGTACAGGTTCTGGGCTCGCTAGCCATAATGGCTACCGGGGCGCACTTCTTCGTAGACGCCGTGGAGCATGGCTCTCAATCACTCGGGATTCCGGCCGGGCTCATCGCGCTGGTGCTGGCTCCCCTGGCGACGGAGTTACCGGAGAAATTCAACTCTATTATCTGGGTCAGGGACGACAAGGATGTTCTGGCGCTCGGTAACATCAGCGGGGCTATGGTGTTTCAGAGCACGATACCGGTGACGCTGAGTTTGATCTTTACGCCGTGGAAGTTGAATACCATCAGCATCATCGCGGTGGTTATAGCTTTGATCTCCGGCGGCGCTTTCTACTTGCTGCTCCGCAGCAAACGACTGATGCGCGCGATATATCTAATGGCCGGCGGGGCTATGTACCTGATCTTTCTCGTGGCGACGATCGTGACCATTCTATAGCCGCGATAACATTGGAACGTCCCTGATAAGATAAGCGCCGCTAGTTGGACAGTACGAGTCTGCTTTCCCTGCCAAGTAAACTGGCTGTTATGGGAAGTAATTAGTCTTTTGAAGGAGACCATTTGCCGGAGTTTCTAAGCGCGGAGATCCTACTCAGGTTCCTGGGTGTGCTCGGCATTGACCTCATACTCTCGGGCGATAACGCCGTCGTCATCGCGCTGGCCGTGCGTCAACTCGAAGGCAAGACCCGACGCCGCGCGATCTTCTGGGGCGCGATGGGGGCTGTGGGGCTACGCCTGATCTTCGCCGCCGTGGTCACTTACCTGCTGCTCATACCGTTTTTGCAGGCGGTGGCGGCCCTGCTTCTCCTCTGGATCGCCTGGAGGCTTCTCTTTCAAGGAGATGAACACGGTGACGTCGAAGCCAGCACCAGCATTTGGAGTGCAATAAGGATCATAATCGTCGCCGACGTCATCATGTCCCTGGATAACGTCGTGGCCCTGGTCGGCGTCTCCGGCGGCAACCTTTGGCTGCTCGTCTTCGGCTTGCTCTTGACGATCCCGCTCATAATCTACGGGAGCCAACTGCTCTCAACGCTCATGGACCGGCTGCCGTGGCTGGTCTACCTGGGATCTGGCATCCTGGTCTACGTCGCCGTCGAAATGTTCCTGGAAGACAGGATCATCCACGATGTTGTCGGAGAGGGAGTCGGTAGTATAGGCTGGTTGCTCGGTATCGTCGGGGCCGCTGCTTTTATCGCCTACGGTTACTATAAGGCCCGGCAGGCACGCCAGAACCCATCCACCGAACCGCGGGTAAAGTAGGCTACCCTTCCAACTTACGGGCTCCCGGTGAGGGCTCGAAATCGTATCCTGCTTCTTTGACGGCCTGTTTGAGACGGTTTTGCTCCGCTTCGCCGCCTTCGTAAGAGACGGCGACGAGACCCTTCTCCGCATCCGCGCTGGTTCCGTTTACGAACTCCAGTCGGTTTAGGTACGGCTCAAGGCTCTCGGCACGCTCTGCGCCTGTCAGCTCCTGCACTTTTGGGGTTATGTCCGGCATGATCGCCCTTCTACTCACTGGGTTGTTCTCGGGGCTTCACGCTGAGGGACAGCTCCCGGTTGCCGCGCAACACCGTAAGCGTAGTGTCGCGACCGATGGCCCATTCGTCCAGCAAGTTGAGTAGGCTATCGGTGGACTTTACAGGACGATCCCCGAAACTCACGATAACGTCACCGGTCCTCACGCCGGCTCTCTCCGCCGGGCTGTTTGGGGCGACGGTTTCGACGCCTGCGCCGCCAGCGAAATCTCCGCGGGCGGGACGGGTTACGACGCCCACGCCGAGGTATGCGCGACGCACGCGGCCTTCGGTTACGAGAGAGAAAATCACCCGCCGAAACGCCGCAGAGACCGGGACGGCGAAGCCTATCCCCTGGGCGCCGCCGATGATGGCCGTGTTGATGCCGACGACCCTCCCTACGGTATCCGCCAGCGGTCCGCCGGAGTTGCCGGGGTTGATCGCGGCGTCCGTCTGGATTACGTTCTCGATGGGCCGTCCGCTCTCACCCCTTATGGAACGTCCCAGCGCACTAACTACGCCGGCCGTTACACTCCGCTGAAAGCCTAGCGGATTCCCGATAGCCACCACGAGCTGCCCAACCACCAAATTCTCCGCCTCCCCGAGCGTGGCAACCGTCACCTCGTCTTCCGGGGCGAAGCGGATTACGGCCAGGTCGCTCGGCGGGTCCTCCCCCAAAATCTCCGCCGGGACCGAGGATCCATCCGAAAGCGTTGCCTCAATGGTCCCCGAGCCCTTCATTGCCCGGCGGATACCGCGCACGACGTGACTATTAGTCACTGCGGTGGAGGTTTCTTTGTCGGTCCCGAGGATTATTCCACTTCCACCCCCCCGCCCGTTGGGCGCACCGACGGAGATCACCGCGGGCTCCAGATTCTCTGTTACCTCCCGAACCGCCCGAGAGTAAGCGTCCAGTTCACTTTGTCCGAGCCGTGAGCTGGCCGACAGATTCTCGAAAATCTCCACGCCCCTGTTTTTACCGCACCCGGATCGAAACGACCCTGGCCGAACAGCTAGGTTTTTGACACCACAATGGGGTGCCTCAGGTGGTCGAAGATGATCTAAGCGCGCGAAAGCCCCTCTGCGGAGGGCGCAGAGGGGCTTTGATGTTGCGCGGGTGCGGTTGTTAGTAGACGTCCACCGAGCCGACGTAGCCGGGGATATCGTACATAGGAGTCTCCGTAACGACACCGAAGTAGCTGGAAGAGTGGATTACCGTTCCGTTGCCCGTGGCGATCCCGGCGTGTGTTATACCGTACCCACCTTCGCTGTAGAACACCAGGTCGCCGGCGCCCGCATCCGAAGGCACTCCATAACCAAACTGCGCACTGGGATAGTCCGGTAGAGACATTCCGAATTGCGAAAAGACGGCTCCCGTAAACTCTGTGCAGTCGACTCCATAAGACATGCCAGGATAACGGTAGGCCGTGCCCATCCAACTCCGGGCCTCAGAGACCACGGCTTCATTCGCCTGAGCCGGGCGAGCCTGGAACACGAACATCATGGCCGTCAACGCGACCAATGCCGCGAGTAGAGTCAACGCGGATCTTACTTTTACAGGTACAGTCATACAGCTCCTGTTCTGTTAGTTTGCAGCTTGCATGGGATCTCGCTAGAAGATCCCCCCTCCAACAAGCCGTGGAGGTTAACCGCCACGAAACGTGTTCGCAATGCCAACGTAATATCTGATAAACCGTTTATGTCGGTCAAAATATTGCACAGTTGCTTTATAAAAGGGGAAAACCGCGAGGTTTGTATATTCATCCGAAAGTTCGTATTTTTAACAAATTTTAATATAAGAGTAATATGTATAACGAAGATGGGACGTTTTTAGAAGGTGTTTGTTGCGTGGAGAGAAATAGTGGGTCTCTGCGGAAAAACGGCTTTCCTCGACGGTATAATCTCAGTGGTGAGAGCAACCTTCGAGAGCGCCCGCGTTTCGGCGGCGGTATTGGCGGCCCGGGCGGCGCGGCTGGCGAGCCGGACGTTGGGGAGAGGTGGGGGCTCTACTGTACCGGGGGTGGTGGCGCGTAAGGTGGCCCCGCAGGTTCTCGTCAATATCTCTAAGCGGCTGCCTCGGGGTTCGGTGGCGATCACGGGTACGAACGGCAAGACGACCACGACCCGGATGGTGGATGGAATACTCAGGATTGCAGGGGTTCGGGCCGTAAACAACTCTACAGGCGCCAATCTCGTCACCGGCGTGACCGCGGCGTTGGTCTCGGACTCGAACCTGGCCGGCAAGCCACGATCGGAGATGGGTCTCTTCGAGGTAGACGAGGCCAATGTGCCGGGAGTTGCTGCGGAAGCCCGGTTGAAGATACTGGCGGTTCTAAACCTTTTCAGGGATCAGCTAGATCGGTACGGGGAACTGGCTTATACGGGGAAGGTGATCTCCTCCGCTTTCGAGGATCTGCCCCGGGATGGAGTCGTGGTGCTGAACGCCGACGATCCGCTCGTCGCCAGCCTCGGAAGGTCGGCGGAGAAACCAGTCTATTATGGAGTAGACGAGCCCGCTCTCGACACCGGGAAGCTGCAGCACATCGCGGATTCGAAGGACTGCCCGATCTGCGGTACGGCACTGGACTACGAAACCGTATACATGGGCCACGTCGGCCTCTATAACTGCCCGTACTGCTCCTTCGGACGACCGGAGCCCAAATATCTGGCGGGCCGGGTACAACTGAACGGCGCGCGAGGAAGCAGCTTTCAACTCGGCATACCTGACGCTAAACTAGAAGTAGAGATAAAGTTGCCGGGGTTATACAACGTGTACAACGCCCTGGCGGCTGCGACGGTTGCGCTGGAGGCCGGGGTCGGGCCCGAGGATGTAGTACGCGGTCTCAAGGAATTCGGCGGAGCTTTCGGACGCGTGGAGCGGATACAAGCCGGGGGAAAAGAGGCGTTTCTGCTCCTTATAAAAAACCCCGTAGGTTTCAATGAGATCCTACGTACCTTCGTAACCGGTGGGGAGGCGAAGAACGTCCTCATAGCCATAAACGATAACCACGCCGATGGGAGAGACGTCTCCTGGTTGTGGGATGTGGACTTCGAGATGCTGGCAGACGCCCGCGACGCCGGTCGTGCCGGTGAGGTTCGACCGTTCATGGTCAGCGGCCTCCGGGCGGAAGACATGGCCGTACGGCTCAAGTACGCTGACCTGCCGGTTGGTCCGGTCATCCGAGATGGCGGAGAAGCTATACGGGCCGCGCTAGAGGCGACTCCACCGGGTGAGACTCTCTACGTCCTGCCGACCTACACGGCTATGTTGGAAATCCGCAAGACCTTGAGCGACCTGGGTTATACGCACCCGTTTTGGGAGGACTAAGTGAAGCTGACTATCCATCATCTCTACGCGGACATGATGAACCTCTACGGCGACCGGGGAAACGTAATCTCCCTGAAAAAGCGCTGCGAGTGGCGGGGCATAGACGTGGAGGTCGTGGACGTCGGGCTCGGGGAGCGGGTGGAGCCCACCGGATGCGACATCTTCCTCTTCGGTGGCGGCCAGGATCGGGAGCAGTCGCTTCTCGCTGAAGATCTGTCCGGCTCTAAGGGAGCGGATTTGCGGGCCATCGTGGAAGATAGGGGTGTAGTGCTCGGGGTGTGCGGCGGATACCAGCTCATGGGCCACTATTACGAGACGCTGGAGGGCGAGAAGCTGCCCGGCGTCGGTATCTTCGACCTTCACACGGAGCCCGGCGGGCCGGAAGAGGCGCGTCTGATCGGCAACGTGCTCGTCCGTGTGCCGCTGTCGGATGGCTCGACTCGCGAGACGGTCGGCTTCGAGAACCACGGTGGCCGCACCTATCTGGGGAACGAAGAACCTCTAGGTGAGATCTTGGCCGGCCACGGCAACAACGGCAAAGACGGTGGCGAGGGCGCCCGACGACTCAACGCCTATGGAACCTATCTGCACGGCTCGCTACTGCCCAAGAACCCCTGGCTTACGGATCAGCTGATCCTGGAGGCTGTACGTCGGGTGGATGACTCGTTCGAGCTGGGGTCGCTGGACGACGCAGTCGAGCTCCGGGCCTTCGAGTCCGTGGCGGGTCGAGTCTCCGGGGAACTTTAGGCCTATTGACTTTCAGGCTGCTCTTTATCGGGGATGTGGTCGGGGACGCCGGATGCTCAGCGGTTCTGGGTCTCGTGCCGCGACTCCGGGAAAAGTTGCGCCTGGATGCCGTAGTCGCCAACGGCGAGAACTCCGCGCCGGGCGGGCGCGGCATCACCGCCGAGGGCGGGCAAACCCTGCTCTCTGTGGCGGACTTCCTGACCCTCGGCAACCACGCTTTCGACGCGGACGGCCACGAAAAGTTCCTAGACACAGAGGAGCGGGTCGTACGTCCCGCCAACCTCGACGCAGACCTCCCCGGGCGTGGTTCGGGGCTCTTCGAGGCAAACGGCGCAAGAGTGGGTGTCGTCAACGTGCTCGGAAGAGTATTCGTGGAGCGGACGCCACCCCTGACATCGCCGTTCGAGGCCGCAGACGAGGCCGTTGCGAGGCTGAAAGACCAGGGCGCGGATGTGGTGGTCGTTGACGCCCACGCCGAGGCCACGAGTGAGAAGCAGGCGCTCGGCTACCACCTCGCGGGCCGGGCGCAGGTCGTCATGGGAACCCACACCCACATACCCACCGCCGATGTCACGGTCTTGCCTGGAGGAACCGCCTACGCAACCGACGTCGGCATGACCGGCCGTGAAGGTAGCATCATCGGCTTCGACCAGGAAGCCTTCCTCAGGTTGTTTCTTGGTAAACCGCGAAGGTTGCGGGTTGCTACGGATGGGCCGGTTACCCTCAGCGGCGTAGTTGTGAACCTCGACCTCGAATCCCGCAAAGCCGTCGGAGCCGAACGGGTGAGCGAGGTGTGGCACCCGTAACCTGCGGGCCTGGCAACGGTTAGAGCCGCTTCGGCTAGAAACTCTCCGTCGCAGGGCGTAGATCCAACTCCAGCGTCCAGGCTGTTGAATCCTGATCGTGGAGCTGCCAGTAAGCCTCGGCGATGGCGCCGGGCGAAAGCATCGTGCTGGCGTCCCGGTCCGGTGACATTTCGCGAACCCTCGGCGTGTTGATCTGCCCATCTACGACGACGTGCGCCACATGTATCCCTTGCGGCCCGAACTCCCGCGCCATGCTCTGCGCCAGAGCCCGCAACCCGAACTTGCCCGTCGCCAGCGCCGCAAACCGGGCCGAACCTCGCATCGAAGCTGTAGCTCCCGTCAACAGCACGGTGCCGCGTCCGGCATCCTGCATGGCCGGCAAGACCTGCTGCGCAGCGTAGAAAGCCCCGGCGCAGTTGGCCTTGAAGCAGAGATCGAACTCCTCAGGTGAGACCTCCAATATGCCGCCCATCTGAAAAGCGCCGGCATTGTAGACGAGGACTTCGGGATCTCCTAATTCTTCCCGCAACCGTCCGAAGGCTTGCTCTACGGAACCTGGATCCGTGGCGTCTACGGGGAACGACGACGCCACACCGCCCTCTTCCTCGATCTCCCGCTGTATATACGAGAGTCCGTTCTCGTTGCGGGCCATGAGCCCAACAGAATACCCTTCGCGGGCGAATCGCCGGGCCACCGCCGACCCGAGTCCCGGACCAACCCCCACAACCGCTGCTACCTTCCCATTCAAGTTCGCTCCTCCTTTGTTTCGAGTCTGCCCGCCTCAACTTCGAGATCGTACGATAACTTGTCGACCCTTGTAGGTAGGGTACAGACGAGTGGCCTGAGGACTTTCGTGAAGACTTTATGTTTTCAGTACGAAGGTTGCTTATATAGAATCAATTATATAGAATGCTGTTCTAGGAAAGGAAGGAGAGGCGTTGAGGAGCGCTGATAGCTTTTGTAGTGGGGCGGGGGCCAAACGGTCAGGGTCCGTCGAGGAGATGTGGCGTTGCGTTTAAAGCGTGCGGTGTTGCGGGATCAGATCAAGGAGGTCCTGCTCGAGCGCATTCTGGAGGGGGAATACGAGCCCGGGGATCGGCTCGTAGAGACACAGATCGCCCAGGAACTCGGCATCAGTCAGACTCCCGTGCGGGAGGCGCTGCGCGAGCTCGAAATCCTCCGCTTCGTAACCTCTGAGCCGTTCAAAGGTACGCGGGTCCGTCAGGTTTCCAGGGAGGAAATCCTAGAGATTTATCCGGTGCGGGCCGCGCTCGAGGAAGTCGCGGCGCGTTCAGCGGCGGCCCGGCTATCGAGCCGGGTAGATGATCTAGAGGCCGAGTTCGAGGGTATGTTGCGGGCCGTGGATGCCGGAGACTTCCATAGACAGGTGCGACACGATGTCAGGTTTCATCGGCTCATCGTGGAGGCTTCCGGGAACCAGACCCTGCTGGACCTCTGGAGTTCGCTCCACATCGAGGCGCGCACCCTAATTACCTTTCTCCGGGCGGACATCGACCTTCGCGAACTGGCCGAGACCCACCGGCCGGTAATAGAAGCGCTGCGTAGTGGAGATCCCGGTGAGTCGGGCAGGATCCTTCGGGAGCACCTGGAGTGGTTCGGCGCTCTTATACAGGACAGCATGGAAGACGTGGGAGATGACGCTAAATAAATGTCGAAGCCGGTCAGGCTAAAGGAGGCGGTGTGACGCGATTGATCGACCTCACCCAGGAGATCTACCAGGGGATGTACGTGTACCCGGGACATCTCAAAACCGTTGTGTGGGATCACCACCTGCACTCCGAGACGGAGAAGAACTTCGAGGGCGGCTTCTCGTACCGCTCAAAGGGCCTTCTGATGAGCGACCACGGGCCCACCCACGTGGACGCGCTCCACCACCTGGACCCCAGTGAAGCTGCTCCTTCTATAGACGAGATGGACCTGAACCTCTTCTACGGAGACGCTACCTGCATCGACTTGTCTCACGTAGAACCCCGCAACTACATCTCCGATACAGATCTCGACGAGGCGGTAGAGAAAGCTGGTGTTGTTGTGGGTGAAGGCGATGTGCTGCTGCTGTACACGGGGACATACACCCGCTTGTACGGCACGGAGGACTATCTCAGCCAGTATCCGGGGTTGGACGAGGAAGGCAGCAACTGGATCTTCGAGAAGGGCGTCAAGATCTTCGGCGTCGATTCTCCGAGCCCGGACAACCCGGCGAGCCGGACCTATCCGTGTCACATGATGTGCCGGGAGCGCGGTATCACCCACTACGAGAACCTGGCGAACCTGGACCAGCTCGTCGGCAAACGATTCACGTTCGCAGGTTTTCCGCTTCGCATCCGGCGTGGGACCGGCTCCCCGGTGCGGGCCGTGGCGGTACTCGATGAATAGAGGGAGATCTCGATGAACGGTTCTGGAAGTGACAACAAGGTCATCATCACCTGTGCCCTGACCGGGGGCATCCACGGCAAAGAGGCCAACTCCAACTTGCCCGAGCAGCCGGATGAGATCCTGGAGCAAGGCGTGGCCGCCTGGCGGGCCGGAGCTGCCATCCTGCATGTCCACGCCCGAAAACCCGATGGCTCCAACACGATGGACCCGGAAATCTACTCCGAACTACACGAACGCCTGTGCGCCGAGACCGACGCCGTGGTGCAGCTAACGACCGGCGGAAGCCCCACGCTGCCGGTGAACGAACGACTCAACACCGTGCTTCTCTCGCCCGAGATGTGCTCGCTGAACATGGGCCTTTTGAACTTCTTCATTAGAGGTGAGCAGGTATTCTTCGCCAACCACCGCTCCGACATAGAGCGTTTCGCGCACGAGATCGCTACGCGCGAAGTTAAGCCTGAACTTGAGGTTTACAACAGTGCGATGCTGGAAGAGGTTCACTACCTGCTGGGCCTGGGCATCTTCGAGCCGCCATACACGATCAACTTCGTACTCCACACCCCGACTCAGGGCGGCCAGCGCGGAACCTCGAAGAACCTACTGGACATGGTCGAAAGGTTGCACGACCTTCCGGTGCAGCGGGAGGATTTACGCGTCAACGTTTCCGCGATGGGTCCGACACAGCTACCGATCACGACTATCGGGCTGGCAATGGGCCTGAACGTGCGGGTGGGTATGGAAGACAACGTCTTCTACCGGCGGGGAGAGTTGTTGGAGAACAATGCTCAGTTAGTCGAGCGGACGGTGAGGATAGCGCGCGAGCTGGACCGGGAGCCGGCTACACCGGATGAGGCGCGAGAGGCGCTCGGATTGCGTGGCCGGGAGCCAGGCAAGATGCCCTCCGGCGCGGAGCGGAAAGTGAAAGCGAGCTAAGGAGCACGGATGATATGGAAGTTCGAGGCATAAGCCACGGAGCGTTGCTGGTTAGCGACGTCGAAGCGTCGTGTCGTTTCTACGGCGGGGTGCTCGGAATGGAGGAGGTCCCACGACCGAGCAACTTTCAATTTCCGGGTGCCTGGTTTCGGCGGGGTACGGCGGAGCTGCACCTGATCGGGGAGGCCGAGCCGGGCCGTGTCAGACAGGTAAATCCCGGCTACCGTCCCGAAGAACTAGCAGAAGGCTACGGCGTACACATCGCCTTCGAGGTAGACGACATGGATGAGGCGCAGCGGTTGGTCCGGGAGCGGGGGGCGGAGGTCGCTGGGGAACCTCGGCCTCGTGGCGACGGGACAACGCAGATGTACCTCACCGACCCCGATGGGTACATGGTGGAACTTACGGGGCCGGGCAGTTCTGGGGAGACTGGCGCGGCGCCTATCAGAACGGGGATATCGACAGAGGATTAGTGGGGCGCCCAGCCGGGTGACCTTTAGGGAAAAGGGAAAGGAGAAAGTAAAGTGAAACCGCCAAGTTTCAAGTATTTCGCGGCGCAGAGCGTCGAGGAGGCGGTGTCGTTGCTGGCGGAGCATGGCGACGACGCGCGGGTTCTGGCCGGAGGGCAGAGCCTGATCCAGGAAATGAACGTCCGTCAGACAAAGCCGCGCGTGCTGATCGACGTGAACCCGATACAAGACCTGGCCTTCGCGAACAGCGAGAACGGGACGCTGGCGCTCGGCGCCATGACGCGCACGGCCACCGTCGAGCACGATGCAACCATAGCGGAGCGCCTACCCATGCTCTCCGAGGCTGCCGCCCGTGTCGGCCACGTCGCGGTGCGGAACCGGGGCACGGTGGGAGGCAACGTCGCCCACGCAGACCCCGCGTCCAACCTTCCGCCGGTCATGTTGGCGCTCGACGCGGAGTTCACGGTTCAGAGCAGCGACGGCGAACGTACCATCGCTGCCGATGACTTCTTCCAGGGGCCGCACCAGACTGGCATCAGTTCCACGGAACTGCTGACCGGAATAAATATATCCAGCTTGCCTGAAAACGCCGGCAGCGCCTTCATCGAAGTCTCGCGGCGGGATCGCGGCTGGGGACTCTGCGGGGTAGCCGCAATGGTGACGCTGGACGATGACGGACGAATATCTGATGTACGGCTCGGCCTATCAGGAGTCGGACCGACGGCAGTACGAGCCCTCGACGCGGAAGCCGCGATTCGTGGGGAGCAGGCCACGGAAGAAACCTGGGCGACGGCCGCAGATGTGTCAGTTCGTGCCCTGAAGGACCCGCCCTCGGATATACACGCATCCGCCGATTATCGTCGGCACCTGGCAGGCATACTCACCCGGCGGGCGCTTTCTACGGCCGCCACACGGGCAGAAAGGAGATAACCGATGATTCAGGAAGATTTTGCGGTCGTTCGTCTCGCGGTCAACGGCGTCGAGCACCGGCTCGGCGTGGAGCCGCGACGGCTGCTCTGCGACGTGCTACGCGAAGACCTCGGCCTCACGGGCACGAACCTCGGGTGCGAGCAGGGCGTCTGCGGCGCCTGCACCGTCTTGATAGACGGTAACAGCGTGCGCTCTTGCCTTATGTTCGCAGTACAGGCCGACGGGACGGAGATCACGACCGTCGAAGGACTCACTCGGAATAACGAAATGCACCCGCTACAGACGGCTTTCTGGGAGAAGCAGGCCCTCCAGTGCGGTTTCTGCACCCCAGGCTTTCTTATGACGGGCATCGAGCTACTGCAGCGCAACCCGGACCCGGATGACGGGGAGATCCGGGATGCCCTCGCGGGTAACACCTGCCGTTGCACGGGCTACGAGCACATCATAGACGCTGTGCGCGATGCTGCCGCGAACGGGAGGCGTGAGTCTATCGGCACGGAGACGGCATCGGATATAGACATCACCGCCGAGGTTATCGCGAAGGAGGGTAGCTAGAGTCATGGAGACCACCAAGCAAGAACTAAAGTGGGTCGGCAA
>JBARZO010000348.1:0-6108 GCA_049650165.1 Rubrobacteraceae bacterium | reverse complement strand
CCTTCATACCGGAGATTGGCCTTTCCTTCGCGAATGGAGAAGATACCCTCATACCGCTCGGCGCGATGTACCCGTATAAGTACATCGGCCTGATCGGGCTGATGCTCGTAGGGTTCTTCGTGGTGGCGCTATACCTGAAGGCTGCGGCGGAGGGTTTCCATTGGGGTCGTGCCAGCCGCTGGAGTCAATTCGCGTTGATGTCTTGCGCGGTGACGGTTATATTCGCGATGGTGACGATGGGTTACACCCGTGAATCAGCCCGCCGGGTTCAGGAAGGTCCTGCGGTGGCAGGAAGTCAAGACAATCCCGGATATCTGATCTACGACTGCATCACCATGGACCAAGAGCTTGTTACCAAGAAGGAGGCTGGCGAATATATGTGTCCGGCCGGTGAGAGCCTGGTAGGGGGTGGGGGAGGAGAATGATGGATCCATTCCTAATGCTAGAGCTGTCGGGGCCACTCAGGCTTCTCGCTGGGTTTTTGCTCGTCATGACATTCTATGGCAGCTTTCTGGGGTTTACCTACTGGATCAGCAAAGACGAGTAGCTGCAAAGCGGGTCAGCATTTCAGGATGCCGGCTTGTTAGCAAATCGCTCTTGATCTGAAATGCTGACTGTCCGAAAGCTTACCTAGTTTGCTCGGTTGAGCGGACCAAGATCTCGTTGATACTTACACGGTCGGGCTGTTCCAGCGCGTAGAGTACGGCGTTCGCTATGTCTCCGGCCTCGAGGGGTGCGTAGCCTTTTTCCTCGTAGAACTCTTCGGCGCTTGCGTGAGAGCTTTCAGGGAACTCGGTCCGCACTAGACCGGGCTCTACCGTAACCGAGCGTATTCCCTTGTCCGTGAGGTCCATGCGGAGACCTTCTGATATGGCGTTCACGGCGTGTTTGGTGGCGGAATAGACCGTGGCTTCAGGGGTCGGGATGCGGCGACCGGCGATGCTGGAAATGAAGACTATGTCCCCCGACCCGTTTTCCAGCATGTGACGTACGGCAGCCCGCGTAACGTACAGCACGCCGAGCACGTTTACTTCAAACATCTTGCGCCAGTCTTCGGGATCTCCTTCGGCGATGGAGCCATAGAAACCTAGTCCGGCGTTATTTACCAGGATGTCCAGCCCGCCGAAGCGTTCTATCGTCCGGGCGACGAGGGCGGCGCAGGCGGCAGGGTCCGTGACGTCCGTGGGAATCGGGACAATGTTTTCACCTAGTTCAGCGGCAAGTTTTTCTAGCCGGTCTTCGCGGCGGGCGGCCAGGACGACGTTGCATCCGCCCTCGGCGAGTCGGCGGGCCGTAGCTTCGCCGATACCGCTGGAGGCTCCGGTGACGATGGCGGTCTTACCGGACAGGGTCATGCGTCACCTTTCGTTTCGCCTTTTAGCGCTTCGAGTTGTTCTAGCCGGACGATGTGCCCGTTGAGACGCGCGGCATCCGGGGTGCAAAGGTAGCTTATGAGGTCGGCGGGTTCTTCCGGTGGGCGGAGCATCCCGAAGTCGCGGTAGTTATTGAACATGCGGTCGAGTTGCTTGCCGACGACCTCCGCCCCGAAGCCCCGGGATTCTTCTTGCATGCGGGTGTCGATCACACCGGGGTAGACGCCGATGGCCGCTATATTGTACGGGGCACACTCGGCGGCGAGGACGCGGGTTAGCTGGTCGAGGGCCGCCTTCGAGGCGCTGTAAGCCGCCATGCCGGCCACGGGATGCCGGGCGGCGGCGCTGGAGACGTTTATGATGCGGCCCCAGTTACGAGACACCATCTGTGGCAACGCCTCCCGGGCGCAGAGAAACGCCCCCGTCACGTTTACCTCGAACACCCGACGCCAAGCCTCCAGCTCTGTGGCGGCTACGGGAAGCGGTACGCCCGGCGTACCGGCGTTGTTTACCAGGATGGTGACGGGACCTAGCTCGGAGCGAACCTGCTCGAAGCCGCTGGAGACGGAGTCTTCGTCGGTAACGTCCATGAGCAGCGGCAGAGATTCTCCACCAGAGGCGGAGATCTCCTCGGCGACGGAGGCAACCTCCTCTTTGGTTCGGGAGGCCACGGCTACGGCGGCCCCTGACCTTGCCAGGAGCTTCGCTGTGGCGGCGCCGATCCCCCGTCCTCCGCCGGTTACGAGGGCCACTTGATCTTTGTGTATTTCGTGTGGCTCTTCCATACTCGTATGATAGCGGTTGTGGGCATCCGGCGAGACCTTTCCTCCGTAGGATAGAATTGATAGCCGGAGACTAGAAGGAGCGTCCACTTGGCTGACATACCGCTTTTCCCGCTGAACATCGTGCTGATGCCTGGCGCGCCACAGCCGTTGCACATCTTCGAGGATCGCTACAAGCAGATGATCGACGAGTGCCTCGAAGAAGAGAGCGAGTTCGGGATGGTGCTGGCCGACGACGAGGGCACCCGTGACGTAGGCTGTACGGCCCGGATCGTGGAGCTGGTCGAGCGCTACGACGACGGGCGCATGGTGATCCTGGTCGAAGGTTCGAGGCGTTTCAAGCTCAACAACGTACTCACCGGCAAACCGTACTACGTCGGAGAGATCGAGTACATCGAAGAGCAGCAAGAAGGGGACGTTACGGAGCTCGCCGAAGAGTGCGTAGCCTTACTGGAACGGGTCGTAGAGGCGGCGACCGAAGGCTCGGTAGACATCGAAGTGGAACCCCCGTACCGGAACCTTTCTTTCGCCATTGCGGGCCGCATCGAGTTCGATGTGGAAACCCGGCAGCAGATCCTGGAGCTGACCGACGAAAAGGAGCGGCTGGAGAAACTGAAGAAACTTCTCACCGCCGCCGCCGAGAGGCTCGAACGTGAACGGGAAGCCAGCGAGAAGGCCCAAACCAACGGTCATCTGCGCGGCGACTGGAGCCCCGGAGAGCAGAAAGAGAGCTAGTTTCCTCCGGGAACTCTTGGGAACTCAATCCTTCCGCTGCTCCTCATCCGGTATGAGGCTTCGTATGCGCCTGAGGCTCGATTGGTCTACCTTGTAGATCAGAGGTTCCGCGGCCAGGCATTCTTCGCCGGCGGCGGCTTTTATGCGTCCGGTCAGATTGTCTTCCACGAGCCAGGACATTGAGGGAAGTACGGCGGCCCTTATCCGCAGCCGGACCCGGCCGTCGCTCTCCTCGCGTCCGACGAGCCGCGGTGGCGTGAGGTAAAGGTCCGAGGCTTCATCCAGGGAGCTGAGGACTCTCGAAGCGGCTTCCGCATCATTGAGTTGAACTTCCAGGGTGAAACGTTGTTTGCCCGAGATGAAGTTAGTGACGCCCTGGATCATGCCGTTGGGAACGTAGTGGACCTCACCGGAGAGCGCCCGAATTTTGGTTACCCGCAGGCCTACCTCCTCCACTACGCCCTCGACTCCTTGAGGAGGGCTGATCCTGACAAAGTCCCCGACGCTGTACTGGCCCTCGAAGATGATCGAGAAGCCCGCGATGATGTCCCTCAGAAAGCTCTGCGCCCCGAAGCCCAGCACAGCGGCGAGGATGGTGGCGCCGGCCGTGGCGGGAAGCGGATTGCGGACGAAGATTGAGAGCACGAACAGCACGATGATTACGAACATCACATATCGCAGCACGTTCCGGAAGAGCGCGATAGCTGTATCCTGACGCTTGATGCGGGCCACCGCCTCCGCGTCGAGGAACTCTCGACGTCCGCGGCGCCATCGCAGCACACGCGGCACACCATGCGTCAAGACCCGGTAGACCAGAATGCCCAGCGCCACGACCACCAACGAGGCGATAACGTTGCTTATGAACCCCGAACTGGTAACGTAGTCTAGGGCATCCGCAAAAAACGTGTTGATTACCTCGAAGACCGCAAAGGTGTCTCTACCGGCGTCTGCGGCGACATCTCCAGCGGCGTCAGCGGCTTCTTCGATGCCGGAGGTTTTTTCGCTGGTCGTTTCCTGTAGAAGCGCTAGGAATAGAGGGTTCAAAGGTTTGCTTTCTAAAACTTGGCTTTGTGGCGCTCGATAGCGAGCCTTATCAGCTCGTCGAGCAGTTCTGCGTAGGTCAGTCCACTCGCATCCCAGAGACGGGCGTAGACGCTGGTGGGGGTAAAGCCGGGGATGGTGTTGATCTCGTTGAGGAGCACCCGGTTTGTGTCGCGCTCTAGAAAGAAGTCGATCCGGGCCATCCCCGCTGCGTCTATGGCCTTGAAGGCGACGCGGGCTATCTCCCGTATCTCGTCGGCGGCCTCGTCGGGGATGTCGGCGGGGGCAAGGACCTCGCTCTCTCCTTCAGTGTACTTGGCTTCATAATCGTAGAAATCGTGGGAGCCCACCACGATCTCACCTGACACGGAGACTTTCGGCTCTTCGTTGCCGAGCACCGCAACCTCGATCTCACGGGCATCCGCGGCGGCCTCAACGATGATCCGGCGGTCCAACTCCGCAGCGATGTCTATGGCGGCTTCTAGTTCTTCGGAGTTCTGTGACTTGCTTATCCCGACGCTGGAGCCGAGGTTGGAAGGTTTGACGAAACAGGGATAGCCTAGAAAGTCTGCTGTCTCCCGGAGGAGTTGCTCCCGATTTCCGCTCCAATCTTCTTTGGTTAGGCCGAGCCACTCGACCTGCGGCAGATTGTGGTAGGCGAAGATCTTCTTCATCGTCACCTTGTCCATCCCTGCTGCGCTCGCCAGCACCCCACTCCCGACGTACGGAATACCCGCAAGCTCCAGCATCCCCTGGATGGTGCCGTCTTCCCCGTAGGGACCGTGCAAGACCGGGAACACGACATCGGCGTGACCCAAATTTGTCGGAAGTTTGTCGGAGACCGTCACCGGAAGACTATTATCACCAGGGCTACGGCTCTCTAGCTCGCTCATCGGGTCGCCGGAGGAGAGCCAGCGGCCTTTTTTGGTTATGCCAACCGGGGAGACTTCGTAGCTACCGCTTTCACCCAGGGTGTCGAGGATGGCGCGGGCCGAGGCGAGAGACACTTCGTGCTCCCCACTCCGTCCGCCGAAAACCACCATAACCCGCAGCACGCCGCTCCTCTCTTATGAACTCATCTATCCTAGCAAAGCTGGGGCTCGCTATCCTTTCTCAGGATTGAGTCCCAGCGTATCGGCTTCCTCACGCATCGCGGCGGCGACGAACTCGATGTGCTCGTTCAGGTCTACGTTCAGCTCTTCAGCGCCCCGCACGATATCTTCCCGGTTCACGCTCGCGGCGAATGACTTCTGTTTCATCTTCTTTCGGACGCTCTTGGCTTTGAGTCCGTCGAGTCCCTCGGGACGGACGAGGGCGCAGGCGGTTATAAAGCCGGAGAGTTCGTCTACGGCGTAGAGGGTCTTCGCCATGAGGGTTTCGCGGGGTACATCGAGGTAGTCGGCGTGACCTTTTATGGTCTCCAAGATGTCCTTCGGGTAGCCGCGGCTCTCCAGCTCGCGCACCGCGACCATCGGGTGTTCGGTGGGTGTCGGGTGCTTTTCGTAGTCCATGTCGTGCAGGAGTCCGGTGATGCCCCATTTTTCTTCGTCGGCGTCGAACTCACGGGCGTAGGCTCTCATGGCGACTTCGACGGCGAGCATGTGCTTGCGTAGGGAGTAGCTCTCCGTCCACTCGCACATCAGTTCCCAGGATTCTTCGCGGTTCATAGACGCCTCCCTAAAGTATTCGAGTTCGAGAGGCTATATTGTAGCGTCGTTACTCGTCCTTATATGAGAGTTTTACGATACCGTTTGTGGAATTGATTTGCTGCACCGAGCGGGTGTTGTTGCCGGAAAGCAAGACCACCCGCAGGTTGCCGTTTCCGGGGTCTCGCTTCTGGATGCGGCACGAGAGGTTCTGGCCGTTCAATTCGAAACGGTAGACCTTGGGGACCTTTCCACTGATCACGCTCTCCTCCGCGCCGGCGGTGCAGATGCCGGAAAAGGTGACTTTGGTATCGCCTTCTAAACGGAGCAAGGCGTCTGGTTCGCGCATCCCGACCGTACCGCCGGTGGTTATGCCAGGGGTCGTGGCGGCCCCCGTAGTTTCCGGTGTCTCTGGTGAGGATAAGGTTCCCTCGACGAACTCTCGGGTACGGTCCCGTTCGGTGGTGCTTTCGTCCGAGCACGAGGCTGCTAGTAGCAGCGTGACCAGGGCGAGGGCCAGAAACCGTACGG
>JBARZO010000347.1:0-1552 GCA_049650165.1 Rubrobacteraceae bacterium | reverse complement strand
CGAAAAAGCGCCGCTGCTCCACGCCGGTCTCCCGCATCGCCTCAGCGTGCCACTGAACCGCCACGATCCACTGGTCCGAGAGATCCCGAGACTCAACCGCCTCGACGAGACCATCCGAAGAACAGGCGGAGACAACCAACTCACCCGACAATTCCTTTACAGCCTGGTGATGGTACGAATTAACCTTTATAACTTCGCTGCCGGAGATCTCCGCCCCGCGGGTGCGCCCGTAGAATTCCACTTCGTGGGTCGGCTGCCACTTGGGAGTCTCTTGCCGGTGCAGGATGAGATCCGGCCCAACTTGAGAGGGAAGATCCTGGTACAACGTCCCGCCGAGCGCCACGTTCAACACCTGCATCCCGCGGCAGATGCCGAAGACCGGCATACCCCGCTGAAACGCACCTTCTAGCAGAGCCATCTCCAACTCGTCGCGTTCGGGGATGGTTACGTCCAACTCTGGAATAGGCTCTTCATCGTAGTGGCTCGGGTGAAGGTCGCTCCCGCCACTCAACAACAGCCCGTCCAGGCTGTCTAAGATTCTCCCGACGTTCTGAACGTTACCCAGCGGCGGCAACACCATCGGTATGCCACCCGCCTGTGCAACGCCATCTACGTAGTCGAAATCCGCCCTCACGAACCGACCGAGAGGCCGCGTCGCCGTAGTCTCCGCATCTTCTTTTAAAGTTGCCGTTACGCCTATTACTGGAGCCAAGTTATCTCATTCATCGCGATGATCACATATCTATTCTAACGTATATTACTTACAAAGCAGCTGAGTAGAAGACAACCGCCGCCAGCGAACACAGGATCAGGTAACCGGAGAGGCGGGTGTAAATAGAAGCTCGTCGGCTAGGAAGTTCGTCCTGGGAGTGGAGATCCAGACGTCCCTCTATGTGGTGGATTTCTCCAGCTCTTTCTCGCTCTCCTCCGATGATGCTTCTCCTCCCGCTTCTTTTTCCGCCTTCGCTTTGGCGGCTTCCTCTTTCTTCGGGCAGTCCATGTTGATACACGTGATCCAGGGTCGCCGCTTGCCGAGCACCTTTATCTCCGGCGCGCCGCACGCATCGCACGTCGTGCCGAGCGGAATTATATCCCCCCGGGGCGGCAGCGGATAGGTCACCCGGCAATCCGGGTATCCTTCGCATCCGACAAAGCGTTTGCGGCTCTTGCGGTTGCGGCGGGTTATGAGGTTCTTTCCGCACTCCGGGCACGTACCCAGAGTCTCGTCCACCTTGATGCCGCTCCGGACGATGTCGGCGAATTCGTCCTGGCTGCTCTCCAGGTGCTCGTAGACGCGGCGCAGGATCTCCCGCGAATCCTCGACCACTTTCTCTTTGCTGTTCTTCCCCTCCGAAATGTCGTCCATGCTCTTCTCGAGCTCGGCTGTCATTTCGTGCGAGGCGATCTCCGACGCAAAGTCCGTCAGCGCCTGGGCCACCGAAATGCCGGTTTCCGTCGGAATTAGCGGGTCGGCGTGGACGTAACCCCGGTTGTAGAGGCTCTGTATGATATTCGGGCGCGTAGCCTTGGTGCCGAGCCCCAGGTCTTCCAT
>JBARZO010000346.1:0-8384 GCA_049650165.1 Rubrobacteraceae bacterium | reverse complement strand
ATACAGGCCATCGTCGTGAATAGTGGCAACGCCAACGCGGCCACCGGGCAACAAGGAGTAGACGACGCCTACCGGATGCAGTCGCTCGCTGCGGAGAGTATGGGACTGGAAAGCAATCTAGTCGCCGTCGCCTCCACCGGGGTGATCGGCCAACCGTTACCGATGGAGAAGATAGAGGCCGGGATAGTAAACGCATCCGGTGAGTTGGGCCGTGATGGTTCCGGGTTCGCAGAGGCGGTACTGACGACCGACACGCGCGCCAAAGAGGCTGTGGTGGAGATCGAGGTGGATGGGAAGAGAGTGACCGTCGGGGGGACGGCCAAGGGGAGCGGCATGATCCACCCGAACATGGGAACCATGCTCGCCTTCCTCACCACCGACGCCGCCGTGGAGCCGGACTGCCTGCAAGAAACTTTGAGCCGGGCGACGGATCACTCCTTCAACCAAGTCACGGTAGACGGCGACACCTCCCCGAGCGATATGGCGCTCCTGCTAGCAAACGGCGCCGCCGGAAACGAGCCACTCACCAACGATTCCCCGGACTATCCGGCTTTTGCTGAAGCGGTGGAAACGGTGGCGCGGGAACTGGCGAAAGAGATCGCCCGGGACGGCGAGGGCGCAACAAAGCTCGTCGAAGTCATCGTGGAGGGCGCGCGGGACGAAGAAACCGCGGCGGCTCTCGCCAAGTCAGTCGTCGGGAGCAACCTGGTCAAGGCGGCCGTCTTCGGCGAGGACGCAAATTGGGGCCGGGTGGTCACGGCGATGGGTTACTCGGGGGCAGCGTTTGATCCCTCAACTTTGGAGCTGTCCTTCGGGCCGGTCAAGGTCTTCGAGGGCGGAGAGCCTGTCCCCCACGACGAGGCAGGGGCGAATGCGGCGCTGTCGGAAGATGAAGTACGGATCACGGCTTACCTCGGCGAGGGTGACGGTTCGGCGAGGGCTTGGGGCTGCGACTTGACCTACCAATACGTCGAGATCAACGGGAGCTACCGGACGTGAAGGCGGACAAGAAGCCCATCGTAGCCAAGATCGGGGGCGGAGCCCTGGCCGGCGGCGCTTTGGAAGACCTCCCCGAGATACTGGCCGGCGACACGCCCGTCGCACTGGTCCACGGCGGCGGGCCGCAACTCACCCGGATACTCGACTCTCTGGGCATCACCACCCGCTGGCACGAGGGTCTACGCGTGACCGACGAGGCGACGCTGGAGGTCGCCGAGATGGTCTACGCCGGAACAGTCAACAAAGCGCTCGTCAGGGAGTTGCAAGGCCTCGGGGTGCCGGCGGCGGGCATCTCCGGCACCGACGGACCGACGCTCCACGTTGACCCCGTGCCGGAACTGGGCCGGGTCGGAGAGGTCCGGGAGGTCGAGACAGGCCTCATAGAAGCGCTCTGGGAGGGCGGTTTCGTCCCCGTCTTGGCGCCGTTGGGACTCGGGCCGGAGGGGGCCTACAACGTCAACGCCGACGTGGCCGCAGCCGCGCTCGCGGTCGGACTCGAAGCCGGGCATCTATTCTTGATGACCGACGTGGACGGGTTACTGAAGGACGGCGAGCCAGTCCCGGAGATAGCCCCGGAGGAGTGCGAGGGGTACGTGGAGGATGGTCTTGCAGCCGGTGGAATGGTCCCGAAGCTTAGGACGGCGGCGCAGGCGGCGCGGGGCGGGGTCGAGGCGAGGATCGTGAACGGCAACAAGAAAGGCACGCTTCGGGCCGCGCTGGCCGGAGAAAAAGTTGGAACTCTTATATCGGAAGGAGCGGTCGCATGAAACACGTTATGGAGACTTACAAACGGTTGGACGTCGCCCCGGTGGGCGGAAAGGGAAGCTGGCTCTTCGACGAAGAAGGCAACCGGTACCTGGACTTTATCGCCGGCATCGCGACGAACTCTTTGGGCCACGGGCATCCGGCGCTGGTCGAGGCTATTAAGGAGCAAGCGGATACCCTGATCCACTGCTCCAATCTGTACGAGATCCCCATTCAGGAAGAGGTAGCGGGGATGCTCGCTGACGTTACGGACTTCGACGAGGTCTTTTTCTGCAACTCCGGCGCCGAGGCCAACGAGGCGGCCATAAAGCTCGCCCGCAAACACGCCGCGGATAGTTACGGACCTGAGAAGTACGAGATCCTGACCTTCGACAAGTCCTTCCACGGTCGCACCTACGGCGGCCTCTCCGCCACCGCCCAGCCCGCGCTGCAGGAAGCGTTCGGCCCAATGCTCCCCGGCTTCGCCTACGCCCCATTCGGCGACCTTGAAGCTGCTCGCGATACGGTCGGTCCGCAGACCGCGGCAATTCTGGTCGAGCCGATCCAGGGCGAAGGCGGCATCAACGTTGCGCCGGAAGGCTTTCTCGGAGGGCTACGGGAATTGTGCGACGAGCACGGCGCCCTGCTCATCTTCGACGAGGTACAGACCGGGATGGGCCGGACGGGCTATCTATACGCCTACCAGGGCATGGGTGTCGTCCCGGACGTGCTCACGAGCGCCAAGGGGCTCGGCGGCGGCGTGCCGGTCGGGGCGGTACTGGCGAAGGAAGAATGTGCAGCGCTCGGACCGGGCAACCACGGCTCTACCTTCGGCGGCAACCCGCTAGCAATGGCGGCGGTCAAGGCGGTGCTCAGCGTCGTGAACGATCCGCAGTTCCTCGAAGAGGTGCGGTTCAAAGGTAAGATCCTCAAGAACGCGCTGGCGGTACTCGCGGAGCGCATTCCAGGCGCGGAGGTGCGGGGCGAAGGACTCATGATCGGGCTAGACCTCGGCGCCGAACTCGCGCCGGAATTCTTCAAGGATTGCCTGGACGAAGGGCTCCTCGTCAACGTGGTAAGCGGCACGACGATAAGACTCGCGCCGCCGCTCACCGTGACGAGAACGGAGGTACGGCACGCGCTGAATACGTTTCGAGACGCGGTTGACGCGAGTGTGAGCGTCCAACCCGAATACGCTGTCGCGTGATCGGGGAGCGCTTCGACAACCCTCCCGCCCCATCCCCACTCTCCGGTCGCGACTGCCTGACCCTGGCAGAATTTAGCCCGGAGCAGACGCGGCTCATCCTGGACGAAGCCGTCCGTATAAAGTCCCTACAGAAGTCCCGCATCCCCTACCGTCCGTTGCGCGGCAGGACGCTAGCGATGGTCTTCCAGAAGCCTTCCAACCGCACCCGGGTCTCCTTCGAGGTCGGGATGTATCAGCTCGGTGGACACGCGCTGCACTTGAGTCCCGAGGAGATCCAGATCGGCAAACGCGAAACCCCCGGCGACACCGGTCGCGTCCTCGCCCGCTACATAGACGCCATCATGGTCCGCACCTTCGACCACGAAGAGCTCGCAGAGTTGGCCGCCGCCGCCGACGTGCCGGTCATAAACGGCCTCTCCGACACACACCATCCTTGCCAGGCTCTAGCCGATCTAATCACGGTGCGCGAAGCATTCGGCGCGGTAGAGGGCGTAAACATCGCCTACATCGGCGACGGCAACAACGTCGCCCACTCACTCGCCATAGCTTGCTCCCTAACCGGCGCAAACCTCACGATAGCCCACCCCGAAGGCCACAGCCCTGCAGAAGAAGTGGTTGAGCTTGCTGGAAAGCTAGGAGCCTCACCTACCCTGACGCAAGACCCGCAAGAGGCGGCATCCAGCGCTCAGGTCGTCTACACCGATGTGTGGGCCAGCATGGGCCAGGAAGCCGAGGCCGAAGAACGGAAGAAGAAATTTCTTCCTTACCAGGTGGACGAAGAACTAATGAGCCTGGCCGCAGACGACGCCATCTTTCTCCACTGTCTACCAGCCCACCGGGGCGAGGAAGTGGCGGCGGAGGTTATAGACGGTCCTCAGAGCCGGGTCTTGGATCAGGCCGAGAACCGTCTACACGCCCAGAAAGCGCTGCTCTACCTGTTGCTAGGCTGACTTCTTCGCTGAATCCGAGTTCGCGTCGGCGATAGAAATACCCTTGATGGGGCTCAAGTTTGCCCGCTCCGGGAGACGACGGCGATGGTTTTCCCAGCCTTCGTCGGCCTTGGTGAGGACCTTTGCGAGGCGGAGCTTCTCCAGGCCACGGATCACGGGCCACGCCGGATCGAACTCGTCCTCGAAAGCGGCTAGCTTGGGCGAGGCGGGACGGGCGTGGTGGTTATTGTGCAGACCTTCGCCAAAAGTTATGAGCGCCAGGAGCTTTAGGTTCGTCGCGTCGTTGGCGAAGCTCTTGTAGCCGAAGGTGTGTCCGGCGCCGTTTATGGCGGCGTTTAGGAGCAGATACACTGAGGCCAGCGTACTGAGCGCTACCATACCGGGCTTGAAGCCCATGATGGCCGCCAGGACCACACCGGTCAGCGAGAAACCAAGGGTTCCGCGCTTGAAGAGTGTCTCGTCGAGCCGGTCGTGGGGAAGGTCGGCTGCGTACTTCTCCAGGGTGTCGTCCTGCGTAGCCTCGCGGCGATAGTAGTAGACGTTGGCGAGCATGATCTTCCAGTATCCCTCGATGTGGGGGCTGTGCGGGTCTCCCTCTTCATCGCTGAAATTGTGGTGCTTGCGGTGTACGGCCACCCATTCGCGGGGCGAGATGCTCGTGAGCATCCAGGTGCTTATGCGCATGAACATCGTCACCGCCGGATGCAACCGGATGGCCTTGTGCGCGAGCACCCGATGCAGATAGACGGTGGTGATCAAGGTCGCCAACTGCGCGAGCCCCAGACCTACCAATACAGCCTTCAAGTATCTCAAGAGTTTTCCTCTCTTTACGTTTCTTTTGAACATTTTCGAATGATGCTCGTCACCACAAATGCCAATATTTGTTTTAGTTGCACGAAAGGACCGGAGCATTAGCCCCGGCCCTTTCGCTCTAATCGTTTGGGCTTTTTTCCTACTCGGGAGTGACGTTCTCCGCCTGCATACCCTTTTTGCCCTGAGTAGCCTCGTAACTTACCTTGGCACCCTCATCCAGAGTCTTGAATCCGCCGCCGGATATTCCCGTGTGATGGACGAAGAGATCCTCGCCGCCATCGTCCGGGGAGATAAAGCCGTAGCCCTTCTCGTCACTGAACCACTTAACTGTTCCTTGGGCCATATACTGGAGCCCACCTTTCTTGTTCATGGGCTCCACTAAACAAAAACGCCACCCATTACTCTCGAGTGGCGTTCAATACAGCGTCTAGCTTCTGCCCACCTTACTTTGCGCCTTGTAGTTTATCATATGAGATCCTGAAGCACTAGGCTGTCTTTCTGCGGAGAACCGAAGTTAGCCTGTCAACCAAGCTGCACACCCGCCCATTCCTACGTCTCGGGTGTTTGTTGAGCTTACATCACTACGCAGCGTTGTACGAAGAAACTTTCTCCCGGGGCGCGACCTGCACGTCGACCCAGCCCCGCGGCTGGTTTGTCGAGTAAGTGACCAGCACGGAAGCGTACACGGTCTCGTTTTGGTAGTCGAGGCTCTGGATCACGCCTTCGTACCCTTTCTCTACGCCGAGCGCCGGTACATCCTCCGGGATGGAGATCCGGTCGTATTCCGCGTAACGAGCTTTGCTGTTTTTCTGCAAGGTGGTTTCCAAAATACCCTCCTGTAGTTGGCCTGCCCCACACATTTAGACGGAGAGTCTCCCGTGAATCTTTGGCCCGGTGTAGAAAGTTCCGGAGCCTCGTATAGGCCATGTGGAGGTCTTAGTCCTAGAAACTACCCTGTACGCCGGCAACGGTTAACTCTTGGTGGGGCCACCGTTAGTAAACGCATTTTAGTCAGAAGCTAACCCGCCGCTCTATCTCCGCCGCGCTGCCTCCTATAGAATTCTCTGCGGGATCGGTCCATAAAAGCCAGAAGGAGCCGGATTTGTCGCTCGACTACACCTACCGCATTCAACTTCCACATCAGCCAGGTTCGCTGGCGAAAGTCACCGGGGCCATCGGTGAGGCTGACGGTCTGATCGGGGACGTGAACACGCTGAACGTGGGCCGAGACGCTTCGATACGGGAAATAACCATAGAAGTCGAGGATGGAGACCACGCCCAGCGCGTCGCAAAGTTGGTCGGTTCGCTGGAAGACGTGAAGATCATCTGGCACCAGGACCGGGCTCTCCTGAAACACGACGGCGGCAAGCTGAGGATCGAGGCAACACGACCCGTGCGTACGGTGCAGGACATGCGCGACGTGTATACGCCGGGTGTGGCGCGGGCCTGTGAGGCTATCTCCGAAGACCAATCCCGTTCCCGCCAGCTAACCATGATAGGTCGCAGCGTCGCTATTTGCACAAATGGCACGCGAGTTCTGGGACTCGGTGACATCGGCCCCGTCGCCTCGATGCCGGTAATGGAGGGGAAAGCCGTCTTCTACCAGCAACTCGTCGGGATCTCCGCCATGCCCATCCTTATAGACACCAAGGATGTGGAAGAGTTCGTCGAGACGGTAGTCCGTATAGCGCCGACCTTCGGCGGGATTCATCTGGAGGACATCTCCGCCCCCGAGTGCTTCGAGATCGAAGCTCGGCTGAAAGAAAAGCTGTCACAGCCCGTGATGCACGATGACGTACACGGGACGGCTGTAGTTTCGGTGGCAGCGGTCATCGTCGCTTGCCGGCACGCGGGTCTCAAGCTCGAAGACGAGGTGGTCGGACAGATCGGGCTGGGCGCCGCCGGGTTCGGCATCGCCTCCCTCATGGTAGACGCCGGAGCGAAGCAGGTAATCGCCTCGGATCCCAACGAAGCCAGCCACGCCCGCGCCCGCGATAAGGGTATTGAGATCACCTCGCTCGAAGACCTGATGCAAAGTGCTGAGGTCGTCGTCGCAACCACCGGCGTACCCGACCTTATAGGCCCCGAAATGGTGCGCGACGGACAGGTAATACTGGCTCTCACCAACCCTTACCCTGAGATAGAACCTGAGACTGCAAGAGAAGCGGGTGCGGCCTTCGCCGCGGACGGGGCTAGCGTAAACAATGTCCTCGGCTATCCGGGCATTTTCAGGGGTGCTTTGCTGGCGGGTTCAAAGGAGATCAACGGCGAGATGAAGCTGGCCGCCGCCGGCGCTATCGCCGACCTGACCGCCGAATCGGAGCTCGTCCCCGACGCGCTGGACCAGGAAGTACACAGCAAAGTCTCCGAAGCCGTCCGCGAGGCGGCCGTCGAGAGCGGCGTGGCCCACCCCGACCGGGTTCCCTCAGGCCTTTAGAGCAATGCCGGAAGCGATAGTAGTAGGGGCTGGCGTCGTAGGCGCGAGCATCGCCTTTCACCTGGCGGAACGCGGAATAGATACTCTGGTGCTCGACAGGAATGGGCCGGCGGGAGGTTCCACACCTCGTTCAGGGGCGCTCGTCCGGTGTCACTACCCGACTTCCCTGGAAGCCGACCTGGCCTGGGAGAGCCTCACCGAATACTTCGAGCCCTGGGGAGAACGGGTCGGCGGTGGCTGCGGTTTCACCCGCACCGGCTTCGCCTACCTCGCCGGAGAGGATCGCGTAGAAGCGCTTCGTCACAACGTAAACCTACAGCAAAAGGTTAATGTACAGACGCAGCTCATCGAACCGGCCGAATTGGGCGAACTGGACCACTCCCTGAACCTCGACGGCGTGGCGTTGGCCGCCTACGAGCCTCGCGGCGGATACGCAGACCCCACCGCTACCACGGTAGGTTTTCTGGACGTGGCCCGGAGGCTCGGCGCCCGTTTCGAGCGTCGGCAGGTTACGAGTTTACGGGTGCGGGGAGAGAAGATAATCGGCGTGGAGACGGAAGGTGGACCGTTAGAGGCTGGTATCGTCGTTGTCGCTGCTGGATCGTGGTCGGGGCCGTTGGCCGCGAGCGTTGGTTTGGAGTTGCCAATACATCCCGTGCGGGTGCAGGTGGCGCTCTTCGAGCGTCCCTATACCTTGCCGACGCACCTGACGGTCATAGACTCGGTCTCCGGGTTCTACGCGCGCCCCGCCGCCGAGCGCGCCACCGTCATAGGGCTCCGCGACAGCTATGAGTGGCTGGAAGACGCCGAAAGCTGGGACCCGAAACCCGACACAGACTTCGTGGACGAGGCGGCGTACCTGCTCGGGAAGCGCATTCCGGACCTCGAAGGCGCGCCGTACCGTGCAGGCCGGGCCGGCATACTGGACATGACGCCGGACGCGCGCCCTATACTGGGGCCGGAAGGGCCGGAGGGCCTGTATCTGGCCGTCGGTTGGAGTGGGACCGGCTTCAAAAAAGCACCCGCCGTGGGAAACGAGCTGGCGACCTGGATCCAGGATGGCCGCCCCAATAGGCCAGAGTTAGAAACCTACAACCTGAATCGTTTTAACAATGGAGACCTCATCTTCGGGAAATACGACCCCGCTGTCAGGAGCCCGCACTAGGCTCTACAAACGGCCAAAGCTCGTTCGCGAAGGAAAGCCCGATCCGGCTTCATGCTTCCTGAGTCAGCG
>JBARZO010000345.1:0-5067 GCA_049650165.1 Rubrobacteraceae bacterium | reverse complement strand
GATGTCTACTGTGTCTTCTACTTCTTTCGCGTAGCCTCCGGCCATCGTGGCGACGACCGGGATACCTTGTGCCCGGCAGGTTTCGAGCACCATCCGGTCTCGTTCGGCGAGACCTTTTTTGCTCACGCAGAGTCGGCCGAGCTTGTCGTTTTCGAACGGGTCCGCGCCGGCCAGGTAGATCGCGATGTCTACCCCGGAAGCTTCAAGGGAGCTCTCCAGACCTTTCTCCAGCGCGGAAAGAAACTCGCTGTCGTCTGCGCCATCCTGAAGGGGCAAGTCCAGGTCGCTGTTTTCTTTGTGGAATGGGAAGTTCTTTTCGCCGTGCATCGAGAACGTGAAGATGGATTCGTCGTTTTCGAGGATGGCCGCCGTGCCGTTGCCTTGATGGACGTCGGTGTCGATCACGACGACTTTATTCACCAGACCTTCGTGTTGCAAGGCGCGGGCGGCGATAGCGCTGTCGTTGAAGATGCAGTAGCCTTCTCCCTGGTCGGCGAAGGCGTGGTGGGTTCCACCGGCGAGGTTCGCGGCGAGACCGTCTTCGAGGGCGGCCCGGCAGGCGTCGAGGGTGCCGCCCGACGCCCGGCGGGAACGTTCGACCATGAGCTCCGTCCACGGGAAGCCGATCCGACGCATCTCCTTCGCCGAGATGGTCCCGTCTACGACCCGATCCAGGTATGCCGGCGTGTGGGCGCGGAGTATCTCCTCGTCCGTAACGGCCCGCGGCACGAGCAGTTCGTTATCCAGACCGTTCTCCAATTGGGAGACTCTCTCGCGCAGCATGGAGTATTTGACCATCGGGAAGCGATGTCCTTCCGGAAGCGGGAGCACGAAGTGGTCGCTGTAGAATACTTTCATCGTTTATGAGCCTTCACCCGCAAGACTGTAGTACATCGGGGCGGGCCGCGTAAGGTGATGTTTCGCAAAACGGTTCCGTGCCTTGTGATAGCATTTTGTATTCGTAGAAGGTGGTGGGGAGACGTTGCAGGAAAGACTGTTTGCAGAGAATACCGGAAGCATCTCGCCGCCCGAAGCCGGCTTGTATCTCGGCACGTCAGGGTGGTCCTATGCTGACTGGGAGGGGAGTGTCTACTCCGAGGGTCTGCCGCCCCGGTCCCGGCTCGCCGAGTACGCGAACCGGTACGCGACGGTCGAGATAGATTCAACCTTCTACGGTACGCCCCGCCGTTCGACCGTTCAGAGATGGCGCGAGGTCGTTCCGGAGGGCTTTCTGTTCGCCGCGAAGTTCCCGCAGGAGATCACGCACGAGAATACCCTCGTCAACTGCGAGAGACCGGCGGAGGCGTTCGTACGCACTATGGAAGAGTTGGGAGACCGGCTCGGGCCGCTACTCGTGCAGCTTCCGCCGTCTTTCACCGTCGAGGGCATGGACGTATTGGAACGCTTCCTGGAAGCGTTGCCGGATGGCTTTCGGTACGCGGTCGAGGTCCGTCACCGGAGCTGGGTACGGTCGGATTTGACGGACTTGCTGAAGGAACGTGAGGTGGCGCTGACGCTCATAGATTATCCGAGGATGCCCCGGATGGATGAGGTGACGGCTGATTTCGGCTACATTCGGTGGCTCGGAGATCGGCGAGAGTTTCCAGCCGGCCACACGCACCTGAAGAGGGATCGGTACGAAGACCTCGGTTGGTGGTCGGGCGTGGTGGATCGGTTTCTTGCGGAAGAGAAGCCCGTGTTTGCCTACGCCAACAACCATTACCAGAACCATTCGCCCTCTACGCTGGAGCAGTTTCTGGAGATTCGGGGTGGCGAGGGATGAGTATTCCCGTCGTGTTCAGCACGGGCTCGCTTTATCCTTTTGGTCTCGAACGCATCTACGCCTGGGCGGCGGAAGTTGGCTTCGATGGCGTGGAAATTATGATGGACGAGCGCTGGGACACCCACCAGGCGTACTACTTGAACGAGTTGTCGGAAAGGTACGAACTGCCGATCCGGTCTCTACACCCGCCGATCGGACGTGGAGCCTGGGGTTTGGAACCGGAAGAAACCCTCGTGCGATCCGCGAAACTCGCGCTGAAGGTTGGGGCCGAGGTTGTCGTGGCCCATCCTCCCGCAAACGGTCTGCTTCTGGAAAGCTGGAGCCGTAACACGCTCGCCGACGCCCGCAAGAGTGGTGCTATCGTCGCGGTGGAGAACATGCCTCGCAATCGTGCGGGCCGCTCCGTTTTCGGATGGGACCGTCAGTATTGCTACCGGCCGGAACTGCTGCTGAGCCTCGGGGATGTCACGCTCGACACCAGCCATCTTGCGGCGAGCGGTATCGGGATCATGTACGCCCTGGAGTTGTTGCAGGACCAACTCCGGCACATCCACCTCTCCGACTCGAACAAGACCGGTCGCGACGAACACCGTATCCCCGGGAGGGGTACTCTTCCGCTCAAAGAATTCTTGGCTGAGCTGGCTGGCGGCGATTATCCGGGGGTCGTCAGCCTTGAGCTAAAGCCCTGGCCGCTCGGGACGCCGGACGAGCAGAAGATCCTGGACCGTATGCGGGAGTCGTTGGAGTACACACGGGAAGGGCTCGAAGGGTAGTTTCTATGTTCGAAGGCTTTGAGAACCTGCGAGCAGCGGCGAGCGGGGCCGAGGTCAACCTGGTGAAAGGTGGCGATGGCCCGCCGCTTCTGCTGCTGCACGGCTATCCGCAGACGCACGTCATGTGGCATAAAGTCGCTCCAAAGCTGGCGGAAGACTTTACCGTGGTGGCGACGGATCTGCGCGGCTACGGAGACAGTTCGAAGCCCGCCGGCGGCGCGGACCACGCCGCCTATTCGAAACGGACGATGGCGAACGACCAGGTAGAGGTTATGGAACAACTCGGCTTCGACAGCTTCCACCTCGCCGGCCACGACCGGGGTGGGCGGGTTGCGCACCGGATGGCGCTCGACCATCCGGGGCGGGTGGAGAAGTTGGCGGTGCTCGACATCGCCCCGACCCATACGATGTACACGAGAGCGGATATGGAGTTCGCCCGGGCTTACTATCATTGGTTCTTCCTTATTCAGCCCTACGACTTGCCGGAGACCCTCATCGGGGCCGATCCCGAATATTACCTGCGCAAGAAGATCGGACAGTGGGGCCACGACGAAGCAGCCTTTACCTCCGAGGCTTTCGCTGAGTATCTACGGTGCTTTACGCCTGAGATGATCCACGCGAGTTGTGAGGATTACCGGGCCTCAGCCGAGATAGATCTGGCCCACGACGAGCAGGATCTGGGCCGAAAGCTCTCGTGCCCGCTTCTTGTGCTGTGGGGTGAGAAAGGCTTTGTTGGAAAGAAGTACTACGTTATCGCTACCTGGGAGGAGAAGGCCGACGACGTTCGAGGCAGTAGTCTGCCGAGTGGGCACTTTCTGCCTGAAGAGGCGCCGGAAGAGACTTTGAAAGAGCTACGCGAATTCTTTCTAGCGTAGACGAAGCGGCGGAGTGTCCGACCGGCTGGGACGGATGTTAAGCTCTTTCCAGATCTAAATCTTACGATTATAGGGAGCGACTTATGAGAGATGAACGGCTTGATAGGTTGGCACGAGTTTTGGTTGACTACTCGATCGAGGTGGGGGAGGGGGATCAGGTCCTGCTCTCCGGCGGTTCGGCGGCTGAGCCCTTGATCAAAGCTCTCTACACCCGTCTCCTGCAAACGGGCGCCACACCTATCCCGCTGGTCGGGCTACCGGGCATGCAAGAACTTTTCTTCGAGCACGCCGGGGAGCACCACTACGAACAAACGCCGCCGATAACACGAGCGATCTACGAACAGGCCGACGCTTTTATCTCCATCATGGCCCCGACAAACACCCGCGCCCTGGCGAACGTTGACCCGTCCAAACAGCAGGCGCTCGGAAAGCGGGATCAGCAACTCCGGGAGATAGTCATGAGAAAGGAACGCTGGATCCTGACGCTCTTCCCTACCGAAGCATTAGCCCAGGAGTCTGACATGGGGCTCGAAGAGTATGAGGACTTCGTTTTCTCGGCGATGGCCCTGGACAAAGAAGACCCGGCACGCTTCTGGCAGCAGAAGTCCGACGAGCAGGCGAAGCTCAAAGAGCGTCTGGAGCAGGCCAGGGAAATTCGGCTCTCCGGCCCCGAGACCGACCTCACGCTCTCCGTGGAGGGCCGCACGTTCATAAACTCCGCCGGCAAGCGGAATATGCCCTGCGGCGAAGTCTTCACCGGTCCGGTCGAAGACTCGGCCAACGGCACGGTCTACTTCGGCGTTCCGTCGGCGGTCGCCGGTCGGGAGGTTTCCGGGGTTCGGTTCCGCTTCGAGGATGGGAAGGTCGTCGAGGCCACGGCTGAAAAGGGGGAGGATTACCTGCTCTCCATGCTCGACGCCGACGAGGGAGCCCGCTATCTCGGGGAACTCGGGATCGGCACGAACTATGGCATCCCGCGTCCCACGAAGAACATCCTCTTCGATGAGAAGCTGGGTGGAACCGTTCACCTGGCCGTCGGCAAGTCCTACGAAGAGACCGGCGGCAAGAACGACTCCAGTGTTCACTGGGACCTCATCTGCGACTTGCACGAGGGTGAGATCCACGCCGACGGCGAACTTATCCAAAGAAACGGCGAGTTCATCGGCTTCGACCTGGAGGGATAGAAGGTAGCCGGGGTGACGCCGCAAGCCTTGAGTCGCGCGAAGCCGCCGCGGATGTAGAGCCTCGCATACAGGTTTATACTCTGTCCGTCAGTAACTATCTATTACGAAGAGGCATCAACGGTGGCAAACGCGCTTTACGACACGGTTTTTCTGGACGTAGATGGGACCCTGCTATGGGTGGACGTGGACGTTGCCGGTTACGTTGAGGATCTGGACCCCTATTCCACGAACGGTCCCCTGACGATTGAGAGAGCTGCCAGGCCGGTGTGGGAGGGGATGCGGGAGCATATCCAGCAGAACGTAAATTATCCTACCGTGGAGGAATTGGAAGGTTTCAAGCGCCGGAATCAGCGCCGCACGGCCCAGACTCTGGAACTCGACGTTCCACCGGAGGTACTGGGTGATGTGTCGGAGCGGAGGATCTCCTTCCGACCGTACCCGGAATCCGAACG
>JBARZO010000344.1:0-7750 GCA_049650165.1 Rubrobacteraceae bacterium | reverse complement strand
GATGAGCGTAGTCGTGAGCTTGATTGTCCGGTGATAGAGTCCGAACACTTGCTGTACGGGGTTCTTCGGGGCGAGGACACCGCGGCGGTTAGGATACTTCGGTATCTGGGAGCGAATCCCCGGGACCTTCTCTCAATGCTCTAAAGAGGCAGAGCTATAGGAGCAATGTAGACATGAGCGCCAGCCGTAAGGGAATTATTTGGGGCTTAACCTCCACAATCGTTGGTGTGGGCATTGTGGTAGCGCTGTTCTTAGCAAGCGGTGGAGCCGGAACGGGTTGGCATAGCCCGATGCCTCTGCTCATCCGGGCGGTTCTTATCGGGCTCGCGTTTGGTATAGGAGCTTACCTGGTTGGGCGGAGAGGCTAGAGCAGGTTTCGTTGGGAGGCTTTAAGAAAATGACTCGCTTGTTGACTTGGACCAACGAGTCGGCGCGAATACTGATCTTCGTGCAAGGAATCCTAGTTGGTGTGGCGATAGTGACGCTTGGCTACACCGTTGCCAATGAACTCAATGATACTGTGTATAACTCTGTAACTTATATCTGCGTGATCTTGTCTTCGACTGTACAGATTCTGCGCGGGGTCGCCCAACGTCGGGAGATGCCTGAGTCTTATGACACCCAGAAAGACTCACCACGGCGTGTTCGCAGAGAAGGTACGCCTTCCGAGGAACAGCTACGCCGGATACATCGGCAATGGCAAGAAAGAGAGAGGCACTCGTGAACGAACAACCTGCTGGACCAGCCGGTGACTCACCTGGATTGCACCGCCTGGCAGAACGCCTGATTGCTGGCAGGCGTCTCCTCGACCCGACCGAAGAGAAGCCTCGTCTACTGGTCGAAAGGATGCCGGAAGAACTCCAGGATATACCAGTACCCGAGGGTTTTGCCGTCGTTGGAAGCATAGCCGGGGTTCGAGACATAACTGGTAGTGAAGAGGTTGAGGTGGTGCTCGACGCGCCGGTGAACATGGATGAAGCTGTAGACGCTTACAGAGAGGTCTTGAGACCGTCAGGCTGGGAGGAATCCGACCTGCCTACCAGGTCGATGCACGGAGGTTTCTCCCACGGCGCTCCTAGAAGATGGGTGCTTTTTTGCAAGAGTCCTCGCGGTCCGTCTCTAACGGTAACCGCACAACAAATGCCCGAGCAAATCGCTCAGGAGTTAGGAGCACTCACCGATGTCCGTCTGGACTACAGTGGAGAATCCCGCCGCTCACGTTGCTCTCAAAGCCGCTACGAACTGAGAGAGCTAGAGCCAGTGGTTCCGACGCTCAACCACCCGGTGGGAGCCAAGCCACTGGAGTACGGGATGAGTGGCAGGAGTTGACCGGACGATTCTATGGCAAGCACCGCCGTGCGCATCCAGCTTGACCTAGCGAGCTTGCTGGCGCACTACGAAGCCCAGTTCGAGAAGGCTGGTTGGGAACGTCGCTCGGAGGAGATGGGTGAGTCTCAGGCGTTCAGCGGATGGACCATAGTAGACCAGGAAGGCAGGCATTGGAGGGGTGTGCTAAATGTTCTGCGAATGCCGATGGAAGAGCAAGAGTACTTCGTCCAAGCGCAAGCCTCCGTAACCGACGACTAGCATAAACCGCTGGCTCTAGCCATAAGGTTGCGTTCTCTCGCTTGGGCGCACCTTGGATTCGACCGGCCGGTTCCCGGACTGCGTTACTGCAGCGAACTTCTTTACCCTCCAGTACGCACTCAAACTCGGAGCCGCTCAACCAAACTGTGCAAAGTGGGGTCTTTCCCGCCCATGGTGTGAACCTCTCGCCTTCGCCCAAACACTAGGAGTATCCATCGTAGCATTCTCGGCTTTGAGGCATCGCCGACGGTTGTTGGGATATAACCCTTCGAGGTCGTAGCATCCGAAATAGCTCGGAGAATGTCGACTACTCCTGATAGTCCCAGCGGTGAGGCCGTCTGGCAGCCTTTTCTGGCCCACCTGTAGCGAGTAGTTAGTAGGTCTCCAGCGATTTGAGGATTGGGGGCCGCAATACGCTACTAGAGCTCATCATGGACGGGAACACTTATACAGTCTGCGCTCCAATAGCGTAAGATTTAGGTAACTAAAATAGAGGGAAGGAAAGCCGAGATGAGTCGCGGGGAATTCCTCAAACGGGGCGTAGTAGGGATAGTAGCGACCCTGGCACTATTTGTAGCTGGATGCGGAGGAGAAGAAGGCGACGACGAAGATGAGGACGAGGACGAATAGGGTTGGGTTCTCCGTTGATGCTTTGCCCCTCGTGGCAGCTTCGCTGCTGAACCTCTTAGCGTTATTGCGCCGGCGCTGTGCTATAGATTTTGGTGAACTTTACTCCGACAACTCGTCGAAGGTGTTTGTCAGAAAGTAAGTGCGGTTTTGGCCGCCTGTAAGCTCGTCTCCCGGACAGTCTTGAGGTCGGCTTCGGAGATCTCCGAGAACCTCACCACCGCAGCCCTCATGCCCCCGAGTGCATGCTCAGCCCGCACTAACTCGGCCAAGCCAGCTTCCGGTCCGGCTACCAGCGCTAGCAAACGATCGTGAATCCGTGCCGCCCTCTCTCCTATCTGCGGCCGGGATAGAACCGCGAGATCGTTGCCTAGAAAAGCTACCAGCTCGTGGTTCTCCAGCATGATCTCAAGATACTCTTCAAGAAGTTTCTCTTTCTCAGGCTCTCGATCTACCAACTGCTCGACCTGCTCGAACAGGGGGTCAACCAGAGCCCGAAGTAGATCGTCCTTAGCCCGGAAATGATGGTAGACGTTCGCCTTGCTCGTACCCACCGCCGCAGCGATCTCACTGGTCGGTGTCCCGTCAAAACCCTTCTTCAGAAACAGCCCAAGCGCCGTCCGGAGGATCTCTTCCCGCCGTGACTTCCTCGGAGCTTCGAAAACTTCGGCCACCTTCTCGAATCCTCTCTTCTACCAAGTACACGTTTCCCAGATGCCCAGGTGCTTACTTACTTTCATCTACTCTAACTAGTAGGATACCGTAAAGCCGATACGTACCACCCGTCTGCACGGATCAATAAATATCCCCCGACACCTCCCACAATAATTTCTTTCTTGGCCTCTTGACAAACTCATCTCTCTGCTGGCATGCTGACCGTGCGGCAGGTAATAAAGCTGGTGGTTGTGGAACAAAGAGGAGGGGGGAGTCTATGTCGAAAGACAAGACGCAAGTATCGGCAAGCCTCTGGACTGTTGTTGCGGCAGCGTTTGTAGGGGTGGCTGTGGCTGTGGTGGTAGCCTTGAGCACGGCCCCGGAATCAGCGGCGATCCAGCGTACGGACACAGACATCCCTTCTAGCACATCTTCGGACACGCCTTCGGCTACGACCAGTGAGGTTCTGGGGGTCAATGGTGCCTCTGCACCCAAGATTAGGTGGGGCTCGTGTCCGGATGGCACGTTTCCTCCCGGCGTACCGGATCCTGGCTACGAGTGTTCTACCGTTAAGGTGCCGCTCTCGTACCGGAAACCGGACGGACGGAAGATAGAGCTGGCCTTGGGGCGGCTGCCGGCCACGGATCCGGAACGCAAGATCGGGACGCTTTTCTGGAACCCTGGAGGTCCGGGTGGACCAGGACGTATACCGCCGCCGTTTTCTCCGAAGCTGCGCGAGCGCTTTGACATCGTTGGTTTTGACCCGCGGGGTGTAGGAGAAAGCACCCCGGTCAAGTGCTTTACCTCGAACCGGCAGGCGATAAATACATTTGGCAGGCCGTTCCCGATCACCCTGCAGCAAGAACAGAGGTTCTTCGACGCCAGTGAGCGGGGCACCAGGCTCTGTAATCGTAATGCAGGTCCTTTGCTCTCACACATGTCTACAGCAAACGTCGCCCGCGACATGGATCTTTTGAGGAGGTCGGTAGGCGACAAGAAGATGACCTACATAGGCTACTCCTACGGCACACATCTTGGTGAGGTCTACGCTAATTTGTTCCCGAAGAAAGTACGGGCTCTGGCCCTGGATGCGGTGCTCGATCCTGTCGAGTGGACTACCGGAGAGAAGCCCGGTGACGCCCTGGTCAAGCCCTTCACCTACCGTCTAGGAAGCTTCGACGGGGCGCAGAACGCTCTGAGGTCATTTCTGGAAGCGTGTGCCGACGACAACAGATGCGCCTTCAGGGAGCCTGGGGTGAACGCCAGGGACTTGGAGGCCAAGTACGAGCGGCTTTTGGAGAGGCTGCGTAAGGAACCTACTGAGGTCTCAGAGGGCGGCCAGACTTTCGAGCTCACCTACCAGGACGTGGTGGGCATCACCCTCTCAAGCCTCTACGCTGCAGAGGCTTCTCCCTTACTGGCCGACTTTCTCCAGGATATCTACGAGGCTACAGAGTCCCAGAGGGAGCAGACCACCCAAGGGGCTACGCAGGAAAGAAAAGAGGAAACCGTACCGGAGGTCGATGTCCCCGAAGTTCCGACCCAGCCCACCTTCGAGCGGCCCCAGAGCCGTCAGCAGCAACAGGGCCCCTATTTAGGAATTGAGTGGTTTCCTGCAGTGAGCTGCCTGGACACCGAAAACCCGAATAACAAGCTTCTGTGGTCCGCGTTTGCTCGCAGAGCAGATCAGGATGCGCCGGGCTTCGGCTCGCTGTGGACCTACTCCTCCATGCCGTGCGCGACCTGGCCGGTTACGGACCCGGACCGATATGCTGGTCCCTGGAACAAGAAGACTTCAGGACCAATCCTCACTATTGGCAACCGTCAGGGAGACCCGGCAACACCCTACGATGACGCGCAGACCACCACACAGAGGCTCGCCGACGCCCGGCTCCTGACCCTCAACTCCTTCGGGCACACAGCGGCCTACGGAGGACAGAGCCGGTGCATAGACCGGGCGGTGGACCGGTATCTAATAGAGGGCGAATTGCCCCCTGAAGGCAAGGTCTGCCAGCCAGACCGGAAACCTTTTGATCCCGTACCGGTTCCTTTCTTCAAGGAAGGCACAACCGAGGATAGTGTCCCACCAGATCCATTGCCACCGAGGTTCTAGGAGATCCAGTACAGAGGTCGCTGCGCTCTGAAGACTCGCGTGGCGGCCGCCTGGGTAGAGTTAGAGTTGTGCTTTTTTCTAGTGATGTGAAAGACAACCGTTGGAGGGGGTAAAGTATGCGAAGAACGAAGATCATCCTGGTGTTGACGCTGGCCTTTGTCGTGGCGCTGATGGCGGCTGTAGGGGTAGCTTTTGCCAAGCCTACCGTCAAGGATGAGCCGAAGGGGAAAGATTCTTCTGCCCTGAAGGATTCGGCAAAGCTCCGGAAGGCGGTTGACCCTGCCGGCATCCTGGTACACGAGCGCCGCTTTCAGCGCATAGCCAACGCAAACGAGGGTACCAGGGCTTCTGGTACCCTCGGCTACGACGCCTCAGCCGACTACGTGGCGAACAAGCTACGGAGGGCCGGCTACCGGGTGGAGGTTCAGCCTTTTACGTTCCCGTACTTTGAGGTAGTGAACCAGTCTTTTTCTCAGACTGCTCCCGAGCAGCGGGAGTTTGAGCCTTATGACCTGGCAGAGAACACCGGTGACTATGCCGTTATGGGCTATTCCGGTAGTGGTAGGGTCGAAGATACTCAGGTCGTTCCCACAAACGACGTACAGATCCCACCACCAGCGGAGCCGGGTGTAACGAGCGGCTGCGAGCCTTCGGATTTCCCCGCTGAAACAGAGGGTAAGGTAGCCCTGATCCAACGCGGCACGTGTCCTTTTGCCCAGAAAGCCCAAAACGCCCAAGATGCTGGAGCGGTGGCGGCACTCATCTTCAATGAAGGCCAGGAGGAGCGTACCGACGTCGTCGTAGGCACCCTTGGCGAGCCGGGCATTGAGATACCGGTCGTCGGTATCAGCTTCGATCTCGGAAAGCAACTGTTCGAGGCCGACGACGCCAAGGTGAGCCTGGACATTGAAACCCTCGCGGAGAATCGTGAGACGTCCAACGTCATCGCCGAGACCAAGAAGGGTCGGGCGGATCGCGCGATCGTGGTAGGAGCACACCTCGACTCCGTGGCGGAGGGTCCCGGTATAAACGACAACGGCTCGGGCTCGGCGACCATCCTTGAGACGGCCCTCGAAATGGCTAACTTGAACATAAAGCCGGCCAACAAGGTACGCTTCGCCTTCTGGGGCGCTGAAGAGTCGGGACTTCTGGGTTCTGAGGAATACGTCTCGAACCTCTCTGATGATCAGCTCGACCAGATAGCCCTAAACCTCAACTTCGACATGCTCGGCTCACCGAATTTCGTGCGCTTTGTCTACGACGGCGACGGCTCCGACACCCCGGATGCAGGCCCGGCAGGATCCGCCCAGATAGAGAGAGTCTTTAACCGCTACTTCAGCGCCAGAGGCCTCGAAACAGAACCGACCGCTTTCGATGGGCGCTCAGACTACGGGCCGTTTATAGAGCGCGGCATACCCGCTGGCGGCCTGTTCACCGGAGCCGAAGGCATAAAGACCGAGAGAGAAGAGAGCATCTACGGCGGCGCTGCAGGAGAAGCCTACGACTCCTGCTACCACCAGGCCTGCGACGACATAACCAACCTAAGCGTCAGGGCGCTCAACCAGATGTCAGATGGCGTCGCACACACTACCCTGACTTTCACCAACGACAAGACCCTTTTCACGGGCGACACCCGGAGCTTCAAGGCCCAGTCCTCCTCCAAAGTCTACGATGAGTTCAAGGGGCCGGAGGCTCGCAAGTAGGCACGTGAGAGTAGGTATAAGATACGAGAGTAAGACACACGAAAACTCTCAACGGAAAGAAGGAGGGCTGCCGTCTCGCTTGGTAGCCCTCCTTTTACAACCCCAGCCAAAGGCAGCGAAGCTCTGAGGCAGCGAAGCTCTGAGGCAGCGAAGCTCGTGTGTCGTACACTTTTGTCGAGATCCCTGGAAGCTACGCGGTGAGTGCCTCATGACGGCCGCGCAGAAAGGCAGGAACCGGAGTACCCACGCAGAGCTCTTCTCCCCCGCCTTCACCGATGATCCCTACCCACCTACGCCGTCTGGCGCAAAGAAGGGCCGGTCCATTGAACCGAGCGGCCTAATGGCTTGCCGCTATGGCTCGTAACTCGTTACGAAGACGCCCGCCGGATCCTCAAAGACCAACGGCGTTTCGTCAAGAATCCGGTTTCGTTTATGACCGAAGAACAGCTCGAAAAGATGCCCCAGGTTTCGGAGGAGATGAGCCCGTTCATGCACCACCTTCTCGCCATAGACGCACCCGACCACACCCGCCTGAGAAAGCTGGTACAGAAGGCTTTCACGCCCCGGTTCATAGAAGAGTGGCGGGCTCGGGTCTGGAGAATAGAGGATGAACTCCTCGACCAGGTGGAAGAACGCGCAAAGATAACAGGCCAAAGAGAGATGAACCTGATCGACGACTACGCCTTCCCGCTGCCCGTGACGGTGATCTCCGAGATGCTAGGTACCCCTCAAGAGGACCGTGAGGACTTCAGGCGCTGGTCAAACGCAGCGATCGAGACCGACGCCAGCGCAGACTACAACGAGAGCATCGCCCCCAAAATAGGTGAGTTCGCCGACTACCTGCGCACGCTGTTCGAGAGAAAGAGGAGTCCTCAAACGACCTGATCACCGGCCTGCTCCGGGCCGAGGAGGAAGGAGATACCCTCTCCGAAAACGAACTTCTCTCGATGGTCTTCGTCCTAATAGTAGCGGGCCACGAAACCACCGTGAACCTGATCGGGTCAACATCTTGGTTGGGTCCGAAAGGCGCAACGGATTGTGGTGACAAATTACCTGCAAATGGGCC
>JBARZO010000343.1:0-3671 GCA_049650165.1 Rubrobacteraceae bacterium | reverse complement strand
GAGGAATCTTTGAAAGAACTATTGTCTCCCCACCACCCCGCCAACTTGGCGATGACGAGGATGGCGATACCGCCGCCCAGCGTCACCGCGATAAACGGCCAGGAGAAACCGGAGGCGATGAGGAACGGCGCGAAGCTGACCATAGCTACTTCCACCGGCGCGATCGGGACGTAGGCCAGGCCGTAGTCATCAAGGGTTTTGCTCTCCAGCTTGGGGTCCACGATCCTGAGCAGTGCTATTCCCATCGCCACCGCGCCGGTCGACCATCCCCAGGTAAATATGCCCCGCTCGAAGGCGTACTCGGAGAATACCCGGGGCGCGAGAAACCGGAAAAGCACGAAGCAGTACCCGAGGCCGAAGAGGAGCAGCAGGATCAGGGGAATCAGGTAACTCGCCACGACAGTCGGGACGATTGCGGCTATACCGAACGCGACCAGAAGGTCGGTCGAGGTACCGGTAATGTCGTTGATGGTGTCCTTATCGACGTACTCAGCGGCCCGCATCCTGACGAGCACAAACTGAAGAATTATCCCGACGATGTAAGCCACGGCGAACACCGGTATGGCAAGCTGCGGCAGGAGAGCTTCACCACCCTGGGCCAGATAGTAAGCCCCCGTCGCAGCCATCAGGATCAAGCCAAGATGCAGAGCGAGAGGTTCGAGCGAGACCGGTGAAACCGTTCCCTCCCCGATCGACTCCCTGCGCTTCCGGGGTACCAAGCCCGTCCTAAGCTCCACGGGAAGGTCTTTGAAGTCCGCCAAGATAGTCGTCCGGCCCGTGCGGGCGCCCCACTGGGTCAGGGCCAGTCCGCCGAGTATTGCGGCTATCACGCCAACGGTAGCGGAGGTGAAGGCAAGAGATTGGGCCTCTTGCCACCCGAGACCTTCGAAAGCCGTGCCTACTGCTGCAGCGGTGCCGTGTCCGCCGACGAAACCGCTCGCCAGCATGAGGCCGAAGCCACCGGGGAGGTCCCAGATCAGGCCAAGAACCGCCAGGGCGAACAGCAGCCCGGCTCCCCACATCATCACGTACATCGCCAGGGAGTAAGAGAATAAAGCCCCGACCCGACCGGCTATGGAGCTGAGATCAAAAGTTTGGCCCAGCGGCAAGGAGGCGAAGATCACCGCGATCAGGATAGAAGGATAAGTGGCGATCTGATCGGAGAACGGAATGATCCCTACGCCGTTCGGACCCAGCAGCAAGGCCAACAACCCCGCAATTATGCTCGCCGGAAGGAAAAGAACCTGAACCGGCTTGACCTTGGCCCTGAGGAGTTTCCCAACGATCAACAACAGAAAGATAAGCCCCAAATCAGTAAACAAGTTCCACGGTGTAAATTCCATTCGTTACCTTTCGTAAAAAATATATCCGGCAACGCTAGCATCTTTTTGAGTAGGAGTATATGTATACATCGATACATGCACTCCTTGCACAGCTTTGTGTGTCGGAAGAGCACAAGGCACGAGAACGATGCTAACATTGACGTTGTCGTGATCGGATCCGTTCTAAAAGAACTGTACGTTTATCCAATCAAATCCACCGGCGGCATCGCGCTGCAGGAAGCCCGTGTGGACTCGCGGGGTATAGAGTACGACCGGCGCTGGATGCTGGTGGACGAAAGCCACAAGTTCATGTCTCAGCGAAAGCACCCGTGTATGGCCCTAATCTCCACGAAGTTGACGTCAGAGTACTTGGTCGTCGAGGCTCCGGAAATGTCTGGGCTGCGGCTGCCTTTAAGGCCGGAGGGACGTACAAGCATCGAAGTCCGAGTCTGGTCGGATACGGTACGGGCCGTGCCCGTCGGGCGTGAGGCAGATGAGTGGTTCAGCGCTTTTTTGGGCTCATCCTGCAGGCTGGTGTACATGCCCGAAGATGAGATCCGGCAGGTGGATCCGGAGTACGCCGGGGCCGGAGACCACGTAGGTTTTGTCGATGGCTTTCCTTTCCTGATGGTGTCGCAGGCTTCGCTGGACGATCTCGGCGAACGCCTCGACAGGCAAGTTCCGGTCGACCGTTTCCGTCCAAACCTGGTAGTAGAGGGAGGCGACGCTTTCGACGAAGATGATTGGCAGTCCCTGAGTATCGGCGGAGTAGACTTTCGGGTCGCCAAGCCCTGCTCGCGGTGCTCCATAGTGATGACGGATCAAAGCTCCGGCAACAGAGACCGGGAAGTCCTCGCGACCCTCGCAACCTACCGTCGCACCGGTAACGATATATTCTTTGGACAGAATCTGGCCCACGACTCGACCGGGATCTTGCGCGTCGGCGATGCGGTGGAGTTGCGCTAGACGACTCTCACGAACGTTCTGCGTTGGGTTTCTTGGACCTTTATCGGGGGTAGAAGCTAGTAACGTATCCGGCTTAGATGGGAGTTTTATAGTGAAAGGCAAGCTCGCGGCGGTTGCGGCAACGGCAGGCGGTATCGCAGCCTACAAAGCGTACAAAAAGGCGCAAGCTCCGGAACCTCTAAAGACCCACTACCTCGACGCGCCGACGAAGGTGCTCATCCTGGGCGGCGGTTTCGGTGGTTTGGCGGCGGCCGATGGACTGGTTCGGGCATTGGACGGCAACCCGCAAGTCGGGGTGGCCTTGCTCGACGAAACCAACTACACGACCTTCTACCCGATGGTTCCCCGGGCCATCTCGTCGAACGTCGAAGTTCGTCACCTGGCGCACCCGCTCCGCAACGTCGTCGAGCCTTTGGGGGCGCAGTTCTTTCAGGCCGCGGCTGAGGGAATAGACTTCGAAGCCCGTGAAGTAGAAACCGAACACGGCACTTTTTCTTACGACTACCTGGTTCTCGCCCCCGGCAGCCGGACAGCCTTTTTCGATACTCCCGGTGTCGAGGAGCACGCCATAGACTTCAAGGGTTTGCGGGAGGCGCTCCGCATCCGGAACCGCATCATCGACTGCGTCGAAGAAGCCGAGTGGCGTCGGGGAGACTACGAGGATGGTCTGCTAACTTTCGTTTTCGTTGGCGGAGGACCGACCGGCGTAGAGGGCGCCGCTTACTCGCACGACCTGATCTTCGAGGTGCTAAAGGGCAGCTACCCAAACGTAGAATTCGATCGGGCAACAGTCATCCTCGTGAACTCCGGGGACCGAATCCTCAAAGACCTGGACGTTCCGCTGGCCAACGCCGCTACCGCCCGCTTCGACGCCCAGAACATCGAGCTCGTAAACAACGCTCGCGTAACGGAAATACACGAGGACCATGTCGTACTCTCCACCGGACGCGAGATAAAGACCCGCACCACGGTCTGGGCAACGGGCGTCGAACCCGGCCCCCTCGTCAAAGCGCTGGACGTTCCGAAGGACAACCGCGGCCGCATTGTGGTAGACGAGTTTATGCGAGTCAAGGAACGGCCCGGCGTCTACGCCGTCGGCGACTGCATCAACATAGACTACGACGGCCCGCCGGTCCCGGCCCTCGCCCAGTCCGCCGAACAACAAGGAGAGAAAGCCGGGCACAACCTAGCGGCGGACATCACCGGGGGCTCCCACCAGAAGTTCGTCTACGAGTCTCTGGGCAACCTGGTGGATCTAGGCTCAAACAGTTCCCTGGCCGACATCCTGGGAGTAAAGCTGACCGGAAGCCTGGGCGAGCTCGCGTGGAGGATGGTCTACCTGAATGAGTTAGGCCACAACCTCAACCGGGCGCAGGTGATGTC